>JAOZVT010001126.1 GCA_025869455.1 Prosthecobacter sp. | reverse complement strand
CTGGGAATCACTTTTCTATCGGAGGAAGTTTGAGACTCAGGAATGCTCAACCTTGATTTTTTTTAATGCACGATTATTGAATGAATTTTTTTTGTCAGCGCAAAAGACAACTGGATCGTTCGTAAAAATCAGAGTCTTTATGATTCGTTGATAAAAAATTTGAACGATTTTATTATGACATCCATTTTTATTATCGAGTGAAAAGTAGTAACACAATTTGATTATTAAAAATTAAAAAACACTAAAACTTCATTATGCCTTCTGAGGATGAATTCGAAGAGACTCGTTCTCTTCCTGTCTTGATTGTGATGGTTGCGAGCAATCAATTCAATAAAAATAGGGTAGTATATATACAAGATTGATACCATTCAATTTCTTATATCTCATTGAAAGAAGATATATTTGAGAGGTAATAGAATAATTGTTCACTCAATGATTGAGGGTGATATCGTTTGGACTCGTTCAAGATGAATTGACTGACAAGATGATAATATGCGTCATCAGAAACGAGCCTATTGAGCAGCGTGACGACTTGAAACAACGAGCTGGCACTGAGCTCCATGCAGAACCGCGGATTAGCAGAGGACTGACAGACGTCCCGGTAGGCCTGGTGGTGTGATGGCATCAGGGTTGGCACGCCATGAGACCACCAGTTGACCAATCTCGTATTCGGCATGAAAGGCGTGTTAGTTTCGGACTGCGAAGGCCAAATGATCGATAGGCCGCAGGCTTGAAGGGTGGCATGGAGCTCGTTCTGACCCCACATGGTCTCCGAAGATTGATTCTGGACAAAGTGGTCAGAGGAAGGGATGTGCACGAACTGGTGCCCCATCGCGGCGAGATGGGAGCGCAAATAGTGTTCATCGGCTACATCCATGCGGTTTCTAGGGCTGTCGTGCGAGCAGACGATGGGGTGGGAGCGGAAGCTCTTGCGCGGAGAGATGCCGGTGAGAAAATTTGTGTGGTGGTGAGGCAAGCTGATCAACCGACGCGGAGAGACCCCATGTGAGGTAAGAAACTCTCGCGCGCCTGAGCTGGTGATCATCCAGTAATCGGGCTGGGCTCGCAAGAACGGTGCGGGGTCCTCGAAGAAGCGATGGTGATCGAGGAGATCCCAAATGAAGAGCCCTCGGCCACGATGGCAGGATTCAACCAGCCTCCGAACGCTCCTGGAGCTGAGCTGATTTCCCTTGACGAGGATGCAGAAGGTGCCTGGTTGTCGCGGGAGCATTGAGAGCGAGACGTCAGCACCATCCGAGGCGGACAGTAGAAAGGTGTTGAAGGAAACGAAGTGGCTGGCGGCGATTTTACCCAAAAAGTGGCCCACCATGTCACCCCGAAGAGTCCGACTGGCATATTGGCCATATTGGATGAATGTCGCGGAGAGAACTTTTGAAGGATGAAATGGCAATGTGGAGTTGATCATCAAAGAAAGATGCACCGAAGGAGAGGAAGATTCCACAAGGCCTGGGCGAGTATCAAAGAGCTGGCCGAGCAGCTGGAAAGGGAAGAAGCTCAAGGGGAGGGAAGAGGGAAACCGAGCGGTGACATAGCCAAACGAGAGCTGATCGCGCGAAAAGTAGTCGAGATTGGCGAGCTGCTCCCACCACAACGTAGAGTGGAGCGCATTGAGCGGGTGATGCGCTCTGAGGATCAGCCTAGCGTCCGGCAGGTGCGAGTGTGTGTGGGAAGAGGGCAAAGTGATCGGTTGCGCAGCCTCGTTTGCCAGATCGAAGCCCTGGCTGGTGTAGGCGGCCATCTGGCGGCGGATGCGCTCCACCTCTTTGGGGAAACGCGGGATCAAGGCCTCCGACTCCTGGAGGATGTTCACGCGCTTCTGGTGGGAAGGGAGGGCCAGCAGCGCAGCGCTGGCGCGGGGGGATGCCCTCGTTGTTGCAGTTGTCGTACTTGAGGTAGTCCACGCCCCAGGCCGCGTAGGTCGTCGCGTCGATCTGCTCGTAGCCAAGGCTCCCCGGGCGGCCCTGGCAGGTGTTGGTGCCGGCGTCGCTGTAGAGGCCGAACTTGAGCTTGAGGGAGTGGGCGTACTGCGCGATGGGCGCGATGCCGTCAGGGAATGTGAGAGGGTCGGGCTGGATCACGCCGGAGGAGTTCCTCGAAGACTGCCAGCAGTCGTCAACGTTGAGGTATTCGTAGCCAGCGGCAAGCAAGCCGAGCTTCACCATCTGACATCGGAGTCCATCAGCAGGCGGCGCACGATGACGAAGGGGTGAGGCGTCCTGGGGGAGAAGGAGACCTTGGCGTCGACCCATAGCGAAAAGTGAGCCGCCGGGAAGAGTACGTGGGGTACGATCTTGGGGAAGCGGGAGGAGCGCCTGGAATCAGGAAAGAAAAAGTCGTCCATCCGGATGAGGCGCCATCCGAGGAGCGTCGAACTGTGCGGTGGAAAAGCATCGCAGGCGCGGTCGAGGAACAGGACGAAATGCAGCGGCAGAGGGGAGGCCGAAGCGGTGGCGAAGTGAGCAACATCGCTGACAAGGAACGGGTCGCAGGCGGAAGGTCCAACGAGGGCCGACAGCACCACTACGCCATACATGGAGCGCAGGAGGGCCGTGTCCGCTGCAGAGATGCCCAGCTGCTGCAGTGCTTCGGTAACCGCCGCGGAGCTGGAGGAGCCGGGAAGGGGTACATCGGAGGGCGGGAAGCGGTGGGCGATATGGTCGAACCATGATGTGACCTCGTGGGAGGAGAGGGATTCGTGAGGGACGGCACAGGAACAGCGATCGGAGAGATCTTCGGTGACGAGAAGTTTTTGCTGGGTGGAG
>JAOZVT010001125.1:1414-2697 GCA_025869455.1 Prosthecobacter sp. | reverse complement strand
ACCTGCATTGTACTGTAGGTTGTAACTAAAACCCTTATTATTTCTATAATAATGTGTTATTTGAGGAGCGTTATCATAAGATACAATCCAGGGAATAACTATGTTATTTTGAATAAAATAAGCTACCCTCTCATGATCTGACGCATTATAGAAATTAAGATATAAACCAGATGCTTTCTCATAATACGGCGGATCACAATAAATTAGAGATCTATCGGAAAGATCAATTAATTGTGTGAGCATAAAATCCTCTGCATCCATACAACTTAGATGTATAGCATCAGATCTTGAGGCAATAAGTTCGATTCGACGAATAAGCTCATTACGAGGAAATCTAGCATCCATCTTCCATTCACCATCTTGCGCTAATCCACCGATCAGCCCCCCAGTAAGTATCCCCGATCGATTACAACGATTTAAATAAAACATCGCAAACCCTAAATCTTTTTGATCAACCTCCGTTTTTGACTTTAGTATGGATCGTTGAAATTTCCATTCATCCACAGTTAAAGAGGCGCTGAGTATTCGCTTACAAAGCCATTCTGGATGGTCGATCACACACCTCCAAAAACAGTATAAAGGATAGCAAGCATCATTGAGATATACATTCGATACTACCCCTGTTATAAGTAGATCCATAGCCACACCAGCCCCACCTGCATATGGCTCAACATATGCACCTCCTGATAAATTGTTAGTTTCGATTATCTCCCGAATAAATGGAGTTAGTTTTTGCTTCCCGCCAGGATACCTAAGAGGAGTTGAGTGTAGTCTCATGCGGCTTGAGATAATCTAGGCATTCATTTCTTCGATCATCGGGAATACACTAATAAACAATGTAGATATATCTCGGGGATTATGGGAAAAAGTGGGATGATGGATAAGTTGATTCATTGAAGTTACTGAAAATATACCATCACTTTTTCCAAGTTCAACCATGGCTCCATAGAGTTTTCTATCCATAAGGGCGTTCGCCCTATTATTTGTTAGGTGCTTAAAGCATGCATCCAAAAGTTCTAACAGAGTTCGATCTTTGCCATTTGATTTTGCGTATGATAGATTGTGATCTATGCAATATGCCTTAGCTGAAGTTTCAAAAATACTACGCAAAAGAAAGCAGAAAGCATGAGGAGTTTCCACAACTTTCATTTTTGTCGCCTCATCCCTTAATGTTGCTACCTTTTCTCTGTTTGCTCCGCGGATTTTTAGATTTTTTAGTTTTCTAATAACCGAATTTGGGTCGGTCGATGGGACAGCTAAAGGCTTACGTGAGGGTGCGGGCG
>JAOZVT010001125.1:0-1404 GCA_025869455.1 Prosthecobacter sp. | reverse complement strand
GTGCTCCTGGTGCGGGCGGTGCTCCTGGTGCGGGCGGTGCTCCTGGTGCGGGCGGTGCTCCTGGTGCGGGCGGCGCTCCTGGTGCAGGCGGCGCTCCTGGTGCGGGCGGTATTACTACTGGACCAGGCAAGCCACAGTCGAGGAGGACATCTTCTTTTTCTGAACGCAACTCAGGAAAACCCAATGTACCAAGTCCAATCATTCGCAAGACTTCCTCTACTCCAGAACGTTTTTTTAGTTTAGGGTATGTGTCAGCAACCCCCCTTGCATTTTCAATAGTAAGTCTAGGAGCCATTTTTTTTATGGCCTCATCAAGAACAGTCAACGGATAGACACCGCTCCATCTTTGTCTCTGTAGATCACTTAGGTTCCTACCCTCGGCGATATATTTCTCTAACAAATCGAGACCAGGCTCTGATTTCCCCTCGTCTCTACTAAGCCTAGCTTTGGCAACTGCAGTCCAACGATCACGGGATGCCTTATCACCCTTACCATGTGTTAATTTCACAATACGTTTAACCGCCTCTTCTTCTCCTTGGCCTTCATAGAGTGCACAAGGAACAAGCTTATTTTCTTTTTTCCAAGCAGGTGACAAATTCTTAATTTTCTCTGTAAGTGAGTCTGGGATTTCTATATCCTCACATGATGTCAAGCCATAAATTAGTTTTAGCGCCCCAATCCTTCGATTTCCTTCTTTTACCACATAGCCCCCCCTTCCAGGCGTAGATCGGTATACTACTATATTTTCCGTTGCATGATAACCGTCTTCTAAAAGACTATCCATTAGTGCCCAAAACCAATCTGGACTGATAGTTACCATGGAAGTTACGGCGTCTTTCTCTGATGTTTGAGGAACGGTCCTGTAATTATTTAAATCCAGGGAGAGCTTTGCTACAGGTATGTGTGAAACTACAGGCATAATCGTCTAAATAAAATATTGATTAATTGCAAAGTACATGCCAGCAAAATATTTAGTATTGCAAATTTTTGATTTGCTAAAAATATTTGACGTCTAGCAGCATGGAATGCTGAATCTCGTAAGATGCGTAGCAGGTTCTGACCAGTGATCTGGCGAACGTGATAAGGAAGGTCCAGAATAACGGTGTACGCCCTACGTTCTTTGTTTCATCAAAAAAGATGTGGTTGCAAAGGCAGACTTGAATGACGAGTTCAACAAAGATGAAAAGAATGCGATTGGGGTCTAAGACGATTTAACTCCATGAACTTGTGTTATAGGCCCCCGGAAACTCAGCGTGGGACTCTAGCATGAAGCGCCGTTTCTTGCCTGAGTCTGGTGCCGCAGAGTGGCACCCGTCTATTAGCCCGGTCCTTTCAAGGCCGGGAGGAACGTGGTGCGTTCCCCCGTAAGGCAAAAGCGTGGCAAAGCGACGCGCGAACCTGCCG
>JAOZVT010001124.1 GCA_025869455.1 Prosthecobacter sp. | reverse complement strand
ATCCGACGTCAGCACATGGCGACCATCAGGAGTGAAAGTGATTTGGTCAGGATGATACCCTACTTGCACTTTACCAAGATAAGCTCCGTCCGCCGCATTCAGGAAAACAACATAACCACGAATGCTTTTATCAGGATTTGGCAATGCCACAGCGACGGTGCCATTGAGGCAATCCACGCTGGTCACATCCGAGGCAGGCAGTCCAATAGGAGCCTCCGTGAAAGTCACCGTTGTCAAAAGTGTCGGAGTTGCAGGATCACTGATATCCACCACCTGAAGTCCGCTGGAGCAGGTTACAAAGATGCGCTTCGAAGCTGTATCATAGGCAGAGATCTCTGAGCCTGCGAGACTCAAGGTGGAAACACGTCCCAACTTCAAAGGGCCACGAGTGACGATAGAAGCGTCACGCATAGGTGGGGAAATACCATCCGAAATGCCAGGGGAACCCAGATCACCACCGATAGAAGGTTGGAAGCTGCCGAAGTTGGTTCCTGTTGCCGCAGTGTAGCGTGGCGTTGTAGTGCCCGAGCTAGGAACCCATATCAGCGCTTGAGATTCTGCTTCACCACCTGCGGAGAGTCCTGCGTGGTCTCCCGTGGAGGGAGTTTCGTCAGCACGTGTAAACCCACTGGCGGCATAACTGAAGAAGAAGACTTCATTGCCACCTGCTTCAAACAACGAGATCCCATCATTCTTACCCAAGCCTGGACCACCGGGAGCCTGGAAAACTTGCACCGTTTCAGAAATCCCCCACCAAGCGCGGAAAGCGGCTGGAGTCATGGTCGTAAAGATCACGGATTCTCCTGCAGCAATGCTAGTGTTGGCAGGCAATTTCCAGGATTGAGAAATAGCATAGGAACGACCTGAATCATGCCAAGTGAAGTTAGCCAGAGAAACAGAGGCATCACCAAAGTTAGTTAACTCCCAGTAGTCATTGGCTGAAGAAGGCCCCGAGGCGGACTGACTGGACTGAAGCTCAGTGAGCATCAGATTGTAGCCCACCACATCGCCATCATCCTGCACGGTGATTTCAAAGTTCACTAAATCTGCATCCTCAGCATTAGCGGAGAGATTGAAGGTCTTGTCTCCATCTGGGAAGGCATCATTGACAGCCGTAACCGCAAAGGTGGCTGAGGTTTGACCCGCAAGAATCGTTACCGTAGCAGGCACGGTGGCCTCTGTCTCATCCGCAGAAGAAAGAGTGACAACGAGGTCCGCTGCGGTGCTGCCGTCACGAGTGACCGTGCCAGTAGCAGCGGGATTGGCTGAGTTCTCAGCAAATGTCGCCGGAGAAATATCCAAAGTCAGGGTCAGGCTAGACTCAACGCCGGAGCTAGAAACTCCTGGGGAACCAATATCAGCCCCGATAGCAGCCACAAAGGTACCTAGTGTGGTGCCTGTTGCAAAGGTGTAGCGAGGATCTTCTGATCCTGAGGCTGGATCCCAAACCAAGGACTGATAGGCCAAAGAACCACCAGCCGAAATGCCTGCGTGACCGCCTGCAGAGTCGGTGCCATTTGGCTGCTTAAAGCCAGCCGCCGCATAGCTGAGGAAGAGAACTTGGGTATCCGCAGGATCCAGAAGTTTAACTCCATCACTGCTGCCGAGTCCAGGCGCTGGTGTCTGCGCACTGATAACCTGAACAGATTCCGTGATGCCCCACCAAGTGCGGAAATCGACAGCCACAGCCGCAGTGAAAATGATGGATTCCCCGGCGGCAATGGAGATGCCATTCGGAATCGTAACGATGTCGGCTCCCGAAGAATCCGTCCATTTATAGCCGCTGAGATCCACGGCGGAAGATCCTAGATTGGTCAGTTCCCAGTAATCCTCAGCACCTGCTGGAGCAGATCCTGATTCATTAGAAAGGATCTCTGTGATCAATAAGGTGTTAGGCACAGCCATATCACCATCGTCTGAAACAGTCACATCAAAGGTGCCTGAGTTTGTCCCACCAGCAGATGCCGTGATGGTCACGATCTGGTCATTGTCGGCGGAACTGTCATCCACCGCAGTGACGTCAAAGTTAACGGAGCTTTGACCTGAAAGAATGGTCACCGTTGCAGGAACCGCGGCTTCCGTAAGATCTGCCGAAGCGAGTGTAACCACGAGATCACCAATGAAGTCACCCGTCCGCATCACTGTCCCAATGGCGGCAGGATTGGCAGCACTTTCAGAGAAGCTCGCCGGAGTGATACTGACCGTCAAGGTGACGGATGGCGTTCCGCCGATCGCCGCTGTACCAGGTGAGCCAATTTCATTCGAATCATTGGCTGCAATAAAGGCACCATTCAGACCGACTGAACTCAATTGTGAGATAGCTGCATTGTTAATCCCCGCCGCATTATCAAAGGTCGGGAAAGAAGGTCCCGACGGAGAAGCTGCAAAGAAAACTTTGGCCTGGAGAACACCAGAACTGTTGTAGAGGTTCACTGCGTCTCCGCCTGTGCTTAGGCCGATGCCGCCTCCAGTATAACTGCCGATCTGCAACCCTGCTGGTGGACTAGCACCGAACCATGTGGACAAGAACGATGCTCCCTTGCCGCCAAGATCATCGGTTTCCATGAAGATGACCGACTCACCCGCAGCGATGCTGGTGATGCCATTTAAGGCCAATGCGGCTGCAAATGATTCTGAGCTGTCATCCACTTTCCAGCCCGTGATGTCGATGGCATGAGCTGAGGTATTGGTCAATTCAAACCAGTCCGTTTGGAAAGGGCTGTTGGTGCTAGACCATGGAGCCACTTCTGAAATGATCAGTCTGCCGACGCTGCCAGGGGAACCGATCTCTGCGGG
>JAOZVT010001123.1 GCA_025869455.1 Prosthecobacter sp. | reverse complement strand
CAAAGCCATGGTAGCCAGGGCCTGCAGCTCAGAAGAAGTCGCCAGAATAACAGAAAGGATCATCTGGACAGTGAAAAGGGCATCGTGTAAAAAGTCGAGCACGGATCATGCCTTCTTGACAGGAAGGTCACCCCCAAAAGTTCCCTACCTAAAACAAAGATAGATCTCACTTCAGGCTTTTTTGATCTAACGTATATTGATTAGTGTCCCCAGCGAACCCTCTATCAATCATTGCCACCGAAATCGCGCCCGGTTTACTACTGGATTCGCGCCGGGCATTGATCCATCAAGAGCTGGGATGGATGGCGCTGGCCGACCTACATTTTGGTTATGAACGTCATCGAGGAACCCAAAGCGCACTACTCCCACAGTGGGGCATGGATTTTTGCCGACAAACCCTCCTGAGCTTGATCGAAGACTATCACCCACAGCGTATCATCTTGGTAGGCGACGTCATGGATGGCAGTGGTTCAGTCTCACAAACAGGATTATTCCTTGATGATCTAAAAACCAGAGTTCACGAGTTGATACTCATTGAAGGTAATCATGATCGATCAGGCCTAAAAAAAGGCTGGCCGTTCATAAAAACACATCGCGAAAAAGAGTTCATTTTTCATCACGGGCATCAAGGCATAGCTCCGCCATCAGATGATGCCTCGCTTATCCCTGAAGATGCTCCTGCAATCCTCATCACGGGTCATGAGCATCCAGCCATTTCTTTGCGAGATGGCGCAGGATTAAAACTCAAGATACCAGCACTGGTCCAGCAGCGTATTCGGCCAAACCAGGAACACTGGATTCTCCCTGCCTTTTCCCCTTGGGCAGCAGGTAGCCCCTATGCATCTACGCATGAAAGGATAGCCACATGGGCGTGTTCAAAGGCACGTGTTTGGAAACTACCCGACCATTCCCCTGAACACATCAACTGTTAGGCATCAGGAAAACTCTGTATCGCCAATTCCATCGCTTCCCAAGCTCGGCGGTAATCACCAAACTCAGCATAGATTGAGGCCAGTTCCAAATGCATATAGGCTGGTACATCAGGAAGTTTTATCACTTTCTCTGCAGTCAATTTCGCCGCTTTGATATCCCCCGCCGCCCTCTGCGCATAATACAATTCGATAGCTGGACGAACATCCGTAGGATTAAAAAGGAACGCACGTTCTAATTTCGGAATATTGACCGACTCAACCAGAGACGGGCGTACCTGACGCTTCATATATTTATTAGCCAAAGCCAAAGCCTCCTCATAACGAGCTTCATGAGCCAATCCGAAAGCCATAGCTCTCCAGCCATAGACTTGTAAACGAGGACTTTTTTCAAGCAATTGAATCAGTTCCTCCTTATTACCTCGTTCTAACCAAAGCCTCATTAAGATTCGGGCCTGTGATGCTTCCAGTTCCTCCAGCCTTGGATACAATTCACGAAATTTGGCCAAATACGTTTCCCATTCCTCCTTTGTCTGAGTGTACTCAAGAAATGACAACTGCATACTCGTGTCTTGCGCGAGCGCCCAAAGAGGCAGGCGTAATTCTGGATGCATGGGCGTCATACTAAGCATGCTCTGATAGGTCCAATGCAGAGTATCTGAACCTAGCGGCAACCGCCGTAAACATTCCCGCCACGGAATCATCGCCAGACTTGGTGAATATCTCAACCAGTAAGCCCCTTCCTCAAAACAGGTCTTTGCGTAGTGCGGAAACAAGGCACGAGAACGTCCAAAGTCTTGCAAGGCTGTTTCTGGGCGTTGCCCAAGTTCCAGCAAAAGCTGAGCCCTCTGATAATAAAGACGAAAATCCAATGGAGAGATAGATATCGCCCGATTGAGATGAACCAAAGCATCACGTATCTGCCCCTGCTGAACATCCTGCATAACACGCTCACGCAAAACAGGAACAGAGCTAGGTAAATTGGGAGTCCAAATTTTCAACCCCATCCCTAACCACAGTATCCCAAGTGAGACGATAGCTAAGCCGACCACTCGAAACACCCATTTATCAATACCGCCGCTCAACTTTGTTAAACACCTCGGTTGAATGGCTAAACCTAACAACAGAGAGGTACTCATGCCATAACCCATCACATGATTGGGAACATCAAAAAAGGAGTGCAAAAGAGCCATCCCTGCCGCGATGGCTGCCGCCATTCGTATTCGGCGACCAGAGCGCTCTTTCGATTTGTCTCGACTGCCTGCTTTATACCAAGGTCCGGTGGAACGGAAAATCCAAATCAAAAGCCCTACGCACGGAATGACAATGAGCAGCCCACCTTCAAACATCAACCATAACACCTCACTCTCAGGGTGTAAAAACTGCACCCCTGCAACCTTAATATTGGTTAGCATCGGGAAAGTGGATTCAAAAGTATCATACCCATGCCCCAACCAAGGTCGCTCGGCAAAAAGACGAAGCGTATCACTCGCCAATTCAACCCGCATGGACGATGTTAGTGGCGAGACCTTTTCATCTTGGATAAGCGACCTTATTCGCGTCCCTAGCCGACCGCTGGATACCACGGCTACGGATCCTAGTAACAACAACACAGCCACAGCTACGGCAAACTTGCGAAGCCCACCTCGTTTCAAAATCCCTGTACTCACCCACGCAGCCGTACCAACAAGAAGCAAAAGTAAGCCTCCTCGAGAAGTATTTGCTAAAATCGCAGACAGCGGAACGAATGAGCCGATAGCAAAAAGCCAAACAAGGGTAGAACGACGCCGAAAGGCAACAGCCCCTGAAGCCGCGCAGAGAATACACGTGATAGCATTTAAACTTGAAGTGTGATTCCGAATCGCACAT
>JAOZVT010001122.1 GCA_025869455.1 Prosthecobacter sp. | reverse complement strand
CCCGGTGCTTTCACACCTGGATGAAAAGACGGCGGCGCTGAAAAATGCCACGGCCTAACAAAAGCATGCTAACTCTGCTGCTGAACCTCTAGAGTATGTGCGCAGAGAAAAGACTGAAGCCTCAACGCACGGTGGTTTACCGCTGAAAGAAGAACAGCTAAACATTGGAGAACATTCAAATATGAAAAAGGAAATTCAGCAGGGTAAATGTCTTCCTAACATTCAAACTGAAGCTGACTTTCAGGCTGCATCCGAGCGTGGTTATCATGCGGCTTCCAATTATCTCAAACAAAATCCAAAGCCGTTTTCAGAATGGACTTTGGATGACTATACGAAGCTACATAAGCTTTATTTTGGTGAAATCTATCCACATGCAGGACAAATGCGCCCACCAGGTGACCTAGCCGCCTTTAATGGTCGTGTAGGGGCGGATAGCAAAAATATCCCAGCAGAACTTAATCTGCTAATGAGTCAGGTTCAGCACCTTGCCAGAGGCTTGGGGGACATGAATACTCCAACAGGTCTTACAGAGCGCTTGAATGTCATCGCATTCGCTCATGCACGGTTAGCACTTATCCATCCGTTCCAAGATGGGAATGGACGGTTGACTCGTTTGATTGCCACATCATTGGAAAAAGAATTGCTTCCAAATCATCAAGTAACAAATCACGTTCCTCGGGCTGTCTATATGAATGCGATGAAAGCGCTGCCTTCCAATCTGGGGCCGCTGATGAACTACCATGCCGAGAGGTATGATTTACGCCCTTCCTCACTGAAGGCTGTGCGCCCTTTGTTTCCGGTGCAGGTCACATTCAGAGATTGAATAAATAGGTCGGAGGAATGCTCGGGTTACTTTAGGCAAGGTCAGTCTGCTGCTTCTCAAAGTCAGCAGCGACCTTGGCATTCCAGGCTTCCAAGCCGCCACTATCAATGTACTCCCGCATGCCTTCTCGAATCTCTTCCCTGTTTAGGTGGTTTGGTTTTGCGTAGGATTTGGCTACTTCGGCCGGGTCTTCACCTTCCTCTAAGTCAGAGCGGAACTTCACATCCAGACCTTCATAGGCCCAGGACAGCTCTGTATCCAGAATGTGTTCTCGCCGGAAGTCGCGTGCTTGTGCCTCGATCTCGGCTTTGCGCGGAATGGGCCGCAGGCCTTTGGCATCATCATCACAAGCTTTCCAGGCTGCGCGTAAGAATGGCTCCAGGGAGAGGGGATGGAACTTACAGTTGACGCACATATCACGATAAAAGTCAGCAAATTCAGTGAATCCTGGCTTGGAAAGGAAGGAGCAAGTGAGCACTAAGTCTTCGAACTTCGCCCGCACCGTTTCGGCCTCGCTGTCGGGCAGTCCCTTGTGCTTTAGTTCCAGGCAGATGGTTTCATCCATCAATTCCTGATAGCTTCGATCTTTCCAGGAGTCGTCGAGTGTAGGCGTGGTAGGGTGTGACATGGGGAAGCACCTTGGATGGGGAAGGTCGATGTTACTTCGGTTGGCTTATTTTAAGCAAGACGATTCTGAGTTAAAACGAAGAACTGAGTTTGAATTTTTGACTCTTTTGGAGGCTCAATAGATGCTGAGGCATGGCCTTGCCCCTGCCGCATGGGCCTTCTATCAATCTCTATCTATCTTTCATGGTAGAGGCCGTGCGCGGCGGCTTGACTTCACAAACTCCTGAATGACATCCTAACTATAACCATGCGTGATTTGAATGAACTGCCTTTTGAGGATGAGGAAGGTCCTGCGCCGCCGACACTGCGGGATTACGAAGACTTTCAACGGCGCTATTGCCTGGAGATCCCGGCAGCGATGCGGCGGTTGCTGGAGTTCCGAAATGGTGGGAAGGTGAGGCGGCTGTGGGTGGCTTCCAAGCACGGGGCTTTGGAGGTGGATCGCTTCCTTTCTCTCAATAGGGAGGATTCTTCGCCCTCCAGCATCGCCGGAAATTTTCGTGGTTGGCGGGAGGCGATGGGAAAGATGGGGCTGCCTTTGGCGGAAAATGCGGAGGGATTGTTCTTTCTGGATACGTCAACAAGTCCGGCGTTGGTGAAGTATGCGCGGCAGGAGTCTAACATTAAGGTTTACACGATTTCGCCAGACTTGGATACCTTTCTCGCAGGGCTCAATGAGACGGAGCCTGAGGTCTGCGGCGGCAAATCGTTTATAGATGATGAAGCTGTGCCGAAGGTGGTGCCAGAGCCGCCAGAGGCACTACCCGCGAAGCCCCGTAAAAAAGGCTGCTGCTCGGTGAAGGTCGTGCTGATAGGACTGGCGCTGCTTTTACCATTCCTTTTTTGGCCTAGAAAGCCGATTTGGGAAGATGGCAATCTGCGTGTCTATGAAATAGATGGAGAGTATATGCTGGGGACATACCATAACCCTGGCTATTTTGGTCTGTTGGACGGGCAAATCGTGGCGATGGGTAGCAATGAGCAATGGGTCGTGGCTGTACAAAGAAGCGGGTGGGTAAACTCTATTTACCTCCTGAAAAAACCAACAGATGAGCTGTCTCCCAGCGATGTTGAAGGCCCCTATACAGGGAGGGAGTTTGAGGATCAGGCGGAGGCGCGTGGACTACCGCCAGTAACCTGGCAAAATCCCTGGCTGGAATCATTGAAGCGAGAAGCTTATTGATGTGGAGTTAGGCAGCTCTGTACTCTATGTTGACGAACCATGAAGTTATTGATCCTTCCTTTGTTCCTGGTGTGCCTTTGTCTGGCCATCATTGCTATCTGGAAAAAGGGGAAGTGGGGCAGGAGAATTGTCTTGGCCCTGGGGGTGGGCTTGGTTCTTCTGGCGTGTT
>JAOZVT010001121.1 GCA_025869455.1 Prosthecobacter sp. | reverse complement strand
CTCGCTCAAGCTCAAACCGGAGGCGCAGCTCCTGGAGGCCTGTTTGGTAACCCCATGGTATTCATGGTGCTGATGTTTATCGTCATGTACTTCATTCTGATCCGCCCTCAGCGTCAGCGTCAGAAGGAACAGGAAAAGATGATCAACAGCATCAAGGTGGGTGACCATATCATCATGAATGGCGGCGAACATGGCCTCATCACCAGCGTGAAAGAAAAGACCATCATGGTCAAAGTGGCCGACAATGTAAAAATCGAATACGACCGCAGCGCCATCGCTTCCGTCAGTAAGAAATCTGATGTGGTCGAAGCGACCACGACTGAAGCCTGATTCTCTCCCTGTTCTATGTGCTCACGCAGCACTGACCCTTTAACTAAACCAACCCACCATGGCCGCCATCTCAACCTTCCTTGTCGGAGCTTCGATCCTCCTGCTGCTCCTCTTTTACGTAGGCACGACGATGCATGATCGTAAACGCAAGTACGGCTCCGTGCTCATCTTGATCCTGACCGCTTTTGCCGTTGTGACGGTGAACACGATGAAGATCAAGTTGGGGATTGATCTGCAAGGCGGTAGCGAATTCGTCGTCAAATTGGAACCAGGTCATAACGAGGAAGGCCAGCCTAAGCCAGTTAACGCAAGTTCTGTTCAGCAGGCGATCGCCATCCTGGAAAAGCGTCTCAATCCAGAAGGCAATAAGGATCTCACCATTCAGCCGCAGGGGGATGACCGCATTCTCATCCAGATGCCGGGTGTGAAGCAGGAAGAGTTTGCCGATGTACGCACGAAAATCCAGCAAGTTGCCTTCCTGGAATTCCGCATTGTTCATCAACAAAGCGCTTCCAAGCTCGCTGAAATCCAAGCCAATGGCGGTGTCAAAGAACCCGGCTGGGAAGAACTGAAGTACAAGGCAGAAAAAGATGACCAGGGTAAAGATCTCCCAAGCCGTGGCAGCGAACTCGTTCGCAATCGCGCTGACATGGAAGGTAAGTACGTGAAGGAAGCCTTCCCAACCTTTGATGCAGAAGGCTGGAAAGTCGTCCTGAATCTCGACAGCACTGGCGCTAAGCTTTTTGATGAAGTCGCGGCTGTGAATCGTGGCCGTCAGATGGCCATCGTGGTGGATAAAGAAATCATCTCTGCCCCAGTGCTCCAGACGGACCACTTCGGTGGTACGGCTGTGATCAGTGGCAAATTCAAGGAACAGGAAGCTCGCACCCTGGCTAGCTTGCTGGAAAACCCGTTGGAAAACCCAATGACGATCTTGTCAGAAAGCGCGGTTTCCTCCTCCTACGGTCAGTCCTCTATTGATCAGGGTAAATGGGTCGGTATTGCAGGTCTTGCCATCACCACCTTGTTCATGCTCTTTGTTTATCGCACGGCTGGCATCATCGCCATCGTCGGGTTGCTGATCAACCTTTGCGTTCTCTTCGGTGGTATGGCTCTCTTTGGTTTCACGCTTACCATGCCTGGTATTGCTGGGATTGTCCTCACTATCGGTATGGCGGTGGATGCCAACGTGTTGATTTACGAACGTTTGCGTGAAGAGCGCGAGGCGGGTAAGTCTCTCGCTAGCGGTCTAGAATCCGCTTATGAAAAAGCGTTCTCAGCCATTGCTGACTCCAATATCACCACGCTGATTTCTGCGACCATTTTGTTCGCCATCTCTGGTGGGTTGGTCAAAGGTTTCGCCATCACCCTGATCCTCGGTTTGCTTTCCTCCATGGTCGGCGCGTTGATCGTGACTCGCGTCATCTTCATGTGGGTGATTGATAAGAAAATCCTCGGCGAACTCAAAACGACGAAGCTTTTCCCAGATGGTATTTTTGACATCCTTTCTAAGGCTAAGGGTTTCATCATCGCTTCCCTTGTGATCACGGCTGTCTCCTTCGGCACCATCGGCATGAAAGGCAAATCCAGCCTTGGCATTGACTTCCGTGGCGGTGCCCTGACTCACGTGGAATTGAAGGAGGGCAAGGACATTGCTGACACGGACTTGAATGCAGTGTTGAAAGACCTGAAGCATCCAGATGGTAGCGGCATTGGTACGTTTTACATTCAGCGCAAAGGCAATACGGCTGGTGGCGATGTGATTGCTATCCGCAGTGAATTCGACGCAGGTCCAATCATTGAGAACACCGTGAAAGCCAAGTTTGCTGATCAAGTGGTCGGTACCGAAGGCAGTCGCGTGGGAGCTTTAATCGGTAACGAGTCTGCCAAGATCTCCTTGATCGCGATGTCCATCGCTCTGTTGGCCATCTTTGCTTATCTGATGTTCCGCTTTGAGTTCGCCTTTGCGGTGGGTGCCATCGTCGCCCTCTTCCATGATGTATTGATCGTTCCTGGTCTCTGCGTCTTGTTCGGTCAAGAACTCAGCCTTATTCACGTCGGTGCTATCCTGACTATCGCAGGTTACTCCATCAACGATACCATCATTGTCTTTGACCGTATCCGCGAAAACTTCCAGAAGGGCATGGGTGGTAGCACCCGCGACATGATGAACGAAGCTATCTGCAAGACTCTGAGCCGTACGATTCTCACAGGTTCTACCTCCTTGTTCCCGGTTGTGCTGCTTCTGTTCCTTGGAAACCCAGCCATGCTTGAGTTCGCTCTGCCAATCACCATTGGTATCCTGCTTGGCACCTACTCCTCCATCTTCATCGCCAGTCCGCTGGTGCTGTGGTATGCGAAGAAGACTGGCACCAGCCTCAAGCGTCAGGTCCTGGATTCCCAGTTGGAAGCCCAGAAAGCCCAGGCTGCTATTGCTGCTGCCAAGGCTGCCCAAGCATAATCTTCAGGAGATTTAAAGACGGGTGAGGTCGCAAGATCTCACCCGTTTTTTTGTGAATGCCAGTCTGGCCTAACGGAAAGTAGGTTTTTATGAAGCTGGTCCACTTAGGCAAAGGCTGATGAAGTAGCTCATCAAGCTCCAGGGCGGGGTTTGGCGAGCTAAAGCTCTGGAGTACTTTGCTCTGACCTCTTTGGAGGTTCTCCCAGTTTACTCAATTTTTTGTCCTTGGGGTATTAACCTCTGACGCAAGGCAGCATCATGGCGTCCCGCATGCCGTGGAGGATCTTCTTATCGGCTGGGCAGACGGTGGCTAATACGCCGCCCAGTTGAGTGTCCTCCGTGCCTTGGGGGACGAAGTAATAAGGACAGAGTCTCACCCGTGATTTCATCATCGCCGTGTCTTGTTTCTCTTCATTCCAAGCAGGATGATTCACCACCTTGGCGCGCTGAAAGCGCTGAATCACAAACGGGTTGTTCGGAAAGCTGGCTAAGGCTTCATCCAAAGCTGCCGACCACTGCTCCTGCGAAAGATCATGCCCAATCGACACGCTGCGTGATCCCCAGCCTACTTCTGAAAAGCCGCTGATCTTCAACACCAACTCCCGCTGCTTCCCGCCAAACTTTTTAGCTTCCTGCCAAGATTGAATATTCAAGCCTGGATACACAGCGAAGGGGGGCAGCGTGACTGGATCCACAACCCAACCTTGAGGGATGCATTTTTTCAGCAAGTCATAATGCTGCTGACCCAAAACGGATAACCAATGATCTTGCAAAGAAGGTGACCAAAAAAGGACGAGCCAAAGCTTCTCCTCCATAAAAGCTTTCAGTGGGGGCGTGAATTGAATCTCTCCCTCCTGCGCCATTTTGAGCATCTCGGCGGAGAGGTCCACATTATCGAGATCAAACAATTCAAAGAATCGGTAGATGCTGGAGCCTGCCATTTCTCTGGGCGTAAGATTCCAGGGATTCATCACACTGTGAGGGAAGCCTGTGCTGCGCTCATTCAGTTTCCCCATCAGCCATTCCATCTCCGGCTGGTAATCTCCAGATTCACGCGAGATGAGAATGTCCTCATTGGGGAAAGCGGCGGTAAATCCATCCACCATACCTTCAGCTCCGCCGATCACGGCTTGCCCCAGGGCTGCGTAGGTTTCATTTAACCATCCTGTTAGGCCGATACCTCCAGGTAGGGAATCCAACTCCGAGATACAGACGCCCTCTTCGGTCAGCACCAGGTCAGGCCGCAAGACACTTGGTAAAGCATCATGCCAGCGTGCCTGTCGCCCCAAGGCGATAACCTGCTGAGGCTTACCCTGATCCAGCAATGTGGATACCCAGGCAATTTCTGGATTCTCCAAACTGGCAAAGTAGAGCTCGTTGCAGGCGCGCTGAAAGGCTCTCAATGCGGGACCCAGCGCTTCAATCAACTGAAGGGTGTGAGCGTCTAAAGCAAAGGCTTCGGGAGAGAGAACCCATTCCTTGTCACGAAACAGGCCCTCTTCAGGAAAGCTCTGGCGGATGTGGGCAATGCGATCTGTAGGCGACATGGGATGAACGACCCAACTGGGTAACTCAAGGTACGAACGATGCCAAGCAGTGGAAACGAATCTTCGGACTCGTTCAGACTATTTCAGGGTCAGCTCTTCCATGAGCGCACGTAGCTGCTCATGGGTGCGGGCCACCATGCTCTGAGTCGGTGGGCCGATGTTTTTATCATTCCACACCTTCTCCAATTCAGTCAGCACCTGGATCACGGGTTGCACCAATTCGGATCGGCGTGTCGTATCGCTCAGCGTTGCAAAATCCTGCCGGAGATCCGCCAGCAAGGCGGGAGAGCCAATGCAAAGCGGGCGTTTATCCACATCTGGGATTTCGACCACGAGCTTGGAGACGATTTCCAGGGAGCGCATCCAGGCTCCGATATCCACCAGCACAGCCAAGTCATCATCCATCTGCTCACGTAGTCTGCGCATGAGTTCTTGGTGACCGTCCACAATCTCCTGCCGCAGATCTTTCCACTCATCCATTTCCGCCATTTTGGCTTGAGCCATCAGGCGAGGTTTCATTTTTTCACCCAGGCCAAGCATCCGGCAGTACGTAACGATGTCTTGGTTATTGTTGCGGAACTGCTGGGAGTCCCCTGCCTCCCAAATGAGGAAGGTTTCGCCAATGAGGCTACCGAGAGTAAAAGCCGCCTTATTGCGGTCAGCCGTTGGGGAAGGGGGCTGGGGTCGATACATCGTACGCCAGCGCGCTTTGGTGTGCTGCCCAGCCATCTCCAAAAAATCTGCGGGAGTCTGGTCTTCGGTCCAGAAAATGACACGCGCCACAAAATCACCCGCACTCGCCGCAATCGAATCCGGGGGGGCTGAGTCTTGACACCTAGCGTCGGTCAATCCTGCGACGGCAAGCGTCGCGCTCAAAACTAACACGTTCGGGAGTCTGATCACGGTGGGGGTTGGCTGAATAGATTGAGATGTCTCCAAGACCCCGAATGTTCAAAAATCAGGACATTATCCGACATCAAAATTACCCTGCCCCTACGAGCTTCTCCAGATTTTGCGGCTTGTCCACCTCACATCCGCATGCATCCGTATCACAATAACATGGAAGAACGTTAAAAGGTGGTCTTGAGAACCGTAGATTCGCATCCTTACTCGGTACTCAATCTCGTCTTTGCTTTCCCTCCATGCGCCTTTTTACTTTCTCTAACCTGTGCGGTTGGATCTTGCTGGTAGGTTATTCGTCAGCTCCCCTTACGTGTGATGGCGCGGAAGTTCAGGTGCTCCCAAATACCTCCGCCGAGGGTGGTTCCCTATCTCAAGCCATTGCAGCGGCTCGTCCAGGTGACACCTTGATTCTACACCCAGGTGTTTATCAGGAGCGGATAAAAATCACGAAGCCACTCACCTTGCGCGGTTTGCCTGGCGCAGTGATGGATGGAGCCAAAAAGTTCACGGGCGAATGGTCTGCCAACGGCGATGAAAAAGTGTTTGTGATAGCCGTGAGGAAACGTCCCTATGGCCTCCTGGTGGATGGTAAGTTCATGGCAGAACTCCGTTTTGATCGTGCTCAAAAAGAAGGTGACTGGCACTGGCGTCGTTTGTTGGACAAAGGGCCACCTCTGAGTGGCTTTAACCAAATCCGAGCGTTGTGGGTTTATCACCCCAAGGAGCAGAAGCTCTATGCGCGTTTTGAAAATGGGGCAGCGCCTTCAGATTTAGAACTGTCCTTGATCACCAATAATGACCCATTGATCGACATTACCAATACGAGCGATGTGAAGATTGAAAATCTTGAGTTTCGCGGTGCCTCTGTGGCCGTCTCCATGGGGCAGGGGGCGACTTCCTGCCTCCTCAGCCATTGCAAGATCACCTCGTATGAGAAGTCTGGGATCGAACTCAGTGAAGGGGCTTCTCACTGCGTGATTGAGGACTGCGACATCACTCGGGGCGCTTTGGAAGACTGGTCACCTGACCGTGACAAGGGACGGATCAATTATGAAATTTGGCGCA
The DNA here is from genome assembly GCA_025869455.1 of Prosthecobacter sp. Taxonomy (GTDB): domain Bacteria; phylum Verrucomicrobiota; class Verrucomicrobiia; order Verrucomicrobiales; family Verrucomicrobiaceae; genus Prosthecobacter. Next base: position 22,918 of record JAOZVT010001121.1, on the reverse strand, counting down.
TCCACAAAGACGTCGGGAATTATGACCGCGTGGGGATTGTTATGACGCATTCTGGCATGGGGAATCGCCTTTTGAACAATCATCTGCACAAGACTTTCGATGGCATCACCCTTGGCGACTCCAGCGCTGAATCCCTCGACATACCTCTGCCTAATCCTGATCATGGTCGTGATACAGAAATTGCAGGAAACCTCATCGAAGACACACGCGACTCCGGTATCGAACTGGGAGTGGGCTGCATCCATGTGAACGTGCATCACAACACCCTCAGGCACACCCACGGCGGGCTGCGTTTCAAGGTGCCGCGTATCGGCCCAGTCTTTATTCATCATAATCGGCTGATCAACGGGGCCCCCTTTAACATTTGGTTCAGCATGGACAGCTCCACGGCGGAAGGTTACGTCTATCACAACACCATCCTCGGTGGTGACCCAGCCCTCATGCAGGTTTCGTTCAACGGTAAAAAGCGCTCATTCACCGCACCAAAATGGCATTTTGTAAACAATCTTGTGCTCGGGAAAGCCGGCTTTTTCGAGCAAGGAAGCAACACACCACCACCAGACTTCACCACCAGTCACAATGTCTGTGATCACGACAATCGGCCTTGGCCTAACGAGGATTCACGAGACAAAGGTAGCCTCTATAACATCAGCATTCCGCATGATGAAAACGGTAAGCCTGTAGCCACCAGTGCGGCTATTGATGCCGGGCTCGACCTCTCTAAGTATTGGAACGGCAAGCCCTTGCCAGGATGCGAATCCGGTTACTTCAAAGGCAAGGCTCCTGATGTGGGCGCAGATGAGGTGCAGTGAAGCTGACGGTTTTTTTCAATGTGGCTCTTGAGTGGGAGAGAAGGCTGGACATTCTTCACCAAGCATGTCCGCCATTCCTATTGAATTCCCAAACGTCACCGCCCTAGCCAAAGCCAATGTTTATTTTGATGGCAAGGTCGTAAGTCACAGCATCCTTTTTCAGGACGGAAGTAAAAAGACCCTGGGTCTGATTTATCCTGGTGAGTATCACTTCGGAACAGACAAAGCCGAGCGGATGGAAATCATCGCTGGTGCTTGCCAGGTTAAACTCGATGGCCAGGAAACCGTTTCTGCGTTTACTGCGGATCAATACTTCGATGTCCCTGCGAAATCTGGTTTTTCCATCACCATTGCGGAAGGCATTTGCGAGTACATCTGCTCATTCATTGACTGACGAAGTTTTGGTTCCTGAGCAGATGCCCAGGAACTTACTTCTGATTCGCCTTAGCCCATTCTTCATGAAGAATGGGGGTCAGGATCTGAGTCCATTTGGCATAGCCTTCGGGACTCAGGTGCAGGAGGTCTTTGGCGTAATAAGCTCGTATCGGTAGCCCTTTATCGTCTGCGAGGTAGGAGGTACAATCGACGTAGCGAACCCAGTCCTTGCCTTCAGTCCAGGCTTTGAGTTCACGATTGAGCTCATGCACTTGAGGAATTTGGGCGATGCGCTTTTCCCCAATTTTAACCGAGGTGATGATGACTCGAGTTTCGGGGAGATTCTGATGAACCCTGTTGAGGAATTTGGTGTAATCCTCCAGGCATTCAGGCACGGTCAGTTTGGCGTTGATGTCATTGCTGCCCGTGTAGGTGACGATTACCTTGGGCTGATTCCGTGTTATTAAGGTGTCAAAATATACGATTAGGTCATTGGCCACACTTCCGCCAAAACCGCGATTCATGACGGGAAGATCAGAAAAGTCCTCTTTGAGTGTTTTCCACAGACGGATGCTTGAGCTACCAGTGAAGACGATGCCTTCTTTTGCAGCAGGCTGTGCCGCAAATGCAGCGATGTCTTTGGCAAAGCGCTGCGGATCGGGGCGTGGAGTAGGCTCCTGCGCAGTTACACACGAAGCGATAAACAAAAAGACTAGTGGCAGGGCAAATTTCATGGAGATATTTTAACGTCAAGGATGACTGGAATGATTCACTCCTGGCTTTTTTCGTTCAACGGCGCGGGGCTATTTTCTGAAATGAAAAGAGGCTGCTTGGTATCGAAAAAGCCATTGTTGCGTAGGGTATGCGGAGCGAGCTTTTCCGTGGTCTGCTCTTGTCCAATGTGGATTCCCTGAGCACATTCCCACATCTCGTTTCCTTCGATCAGACAGGACTGTGCGTCATACAAATAGATGGCCGTGGTTGTTCGGGTGATTTGATTGCCGCGTGCCTGGCAGTCTTTGGAGTGCATGAGAAAGCTGATAGCTCGTTGGCCTCCATCGCGGAAACTGCAGCGTTCGATGACGCAGCCGATTGCGTTCTTGACCGAGATAGCTGAGGCGTAGTTTTGCAGTAGGCAATCTCGCACGTTGACGTCTTTGATGGGTGCAGACGTGGGATCGTCGGTAGCCTCGATTACAATCAATTCGGACGGGCGCGATTGGGTGTCTGATCCGCCGTCCAGTGTCAAGTTGGCTATTTCCAGGGTATCGCCGTTTCCTGTCACCTTGATAAGCCAGTCTTGATTCGGCTCATTCGTCCCTGTTTCTAGTTTAAGAATGCAGGTTTCTTTGTTCATGCCACGTAGAGCTAGCTTTTTGGCATCCTTGATCACCAATCCAGTATGGAGGACATGCTCTCCCTCTGGAATGGTCACCACGCCTCCTCCAGCCGCAATCGCCTCATCGATCCATTGCTGAATGGGGGGAACTTCAGCGAAGGCTGCCAAGTGAGTGCAGCAAACTAGAATAAAAAGACGGCGCATCGGAATTTGTTATCTCGACGTGGGTCTTCTTTCGTGTGCTACTTTTTGATCTCAATGAATTTCCCAGCGATGCCCCAGGAAACATCTTCACGTGGTAAGACACCATCTCCGCCGATGTAAAATTTGCTCGCGATGATGTAGTTATCCCTCTGAATACCACCTTTTTTACCACCAGAAACAAGATCAGCTACGACCAGTCCCAAGGTGCCAGGAAGACCTTCTTTTTGACGGACATGTTCACGGAAATCTGCTTCGTTAGGATTGGTGAAGGCAAGTGCACCAGCACCAATGAGGAGTACGATTAAAATCAGTTTCATGACCGCATGATGCATCTGATAGGCACCGACACCAAGAGCTAAATCGAGAAGAGGTCAAAGCTGTCTTCAGATGCGAGACATCTTTCGTTTCAGCTTTTTGAGCAGTTCTGGATTTCCTTCCAGCTCCTCCATGAGCAGGGTCAAAACATCCAGCGTCTGCCGACTGATGTGGTGTTCCATTCCCTCCACGTCTTCGTGTACGGTTTCAGCATCTAGGCCAAAGGTGGAAAGAAGACGTGTCAGCACTTCATGACGGCGGGCGATTTCCTGACCGATCTTGCGGCCTTCCTCTGTGAGGACGACTCCGCGGTATCGTTCATAAATCAGGTATCCCTCAGCATCCAGTTTCTGAATCATATTCGTCACACTGGCCTGGGAGATGCCCAAATTTTGAGCGATGTCCACCACGCGGGCGTAACCTTTTGCCTCGATCAGATTGTGAATCTGCTCCAGGTAATCCTCAATGGCCGGGGAATGGACATGAGCGGTAGGTTCCTTGCGCTTGGCGGGCATCCCCGCATTCATAGCAGGAGAGTGCCAGGAGGAAAAATAGATTTCGCCTAGGCATGGAAATAAAAATTAGCCCCGGCTAACATTTGTGTTGTCAGATTGGCTTGGTTGATGAAATTAGTCCAGACTAACTTTATGAAGCCAGCCAATTATTCATTGTTTCTATCTATACTGCTAGGTGCACCATTCTCCCAGGTCGAAGCAGGTCAGGCCTTGGAGACCACCGTTGCTGCGGATGTCCGCCCCATGAGTGCAGATCGTCCTGATACCACGGAGTCGCCCTACACCGTCCCAGCGGGCATGTTCCAGGTGGAAATGAGTTTCTTTGACTACAGTCGAGATACCTTTGATGGCGTGCGTGGTGAGTCGTGGATTCTGGGGCAAATCAATCTCAAAGCGGGTCTGGCGCGGGATCTGGATTTGCAGGTGGTTTTTGACAGTTACCAGGAAATAAAATTCACCGAGAGAGGCCTGCATCAACGATTCTCTGGTTTTGGGGATGTGACGGTGCGGTTGAAAAAAAATGTGTGGGGAAATGACTCAGGGCAGACGGCTTTGGCTATCTTGCCGTATGTCAGCATACCTACGGGGGCCTCACTTAGCTCAGAAGTATGGCAGGGCGGCCTGAGTGTACCTTTTTCGTGGAGCTTCACGGATCGTTTGAACCTGGGCCTCATGTCTCAGGTGGACATCGTGCATGATTATGAAAGTGGCGGGCAGGATCTGGAGTGGTTACAATCCGCGACTCTGGGCCTGGCCTTAACCGAAGAGCTCGGCATGTACCTAGAGCTGGTCGGCATCGCAGGGGAAGACGCAGATTTTTATGCTCTCTTCAATACTGGCCTAACTTTTGCGGTGACGGACAATTGGGTTTTCGATGCTGGCGTTCGCATTGGATTGAACCGCCCCGCACCAGACTTCGGAGTCTTCTCGGGGGTGAGCTTCCGCTTCTAAAACAATCACCATGAAACAGTCTCTTTTATTATCATTTCTGGTCGTCGTGTTGACCTCATGTGGGCCGTCCAGCATTCAGCCGAAGAGTGGGCCTAAGCGTATTTTAACCACCTTCACCATCATTCAGGACATGGCGCAAAACGTGGCCGGTGAGGCCGCGATTGTAGAGTCCATCACCAAACCAGGCGCTGAGATCCATGAATATGAGCCGACCCCATTGGATCTGGTGAAAGCGCAGAGCGCGGATTTAGTGCTCTGGAATGGCTTCGGTTTAGAGCGTTGGTTTGAGAAATTCCTCCAGCAGGTGAAGCATGTGCCCAGTGTTGTGCTGACGGAAGGAGTCGAGCCAAGGGGCATCGGGGAAGGTCCCTACAGTGGCAAACCAAATCCACATTCCTGGATGTCTCCTGCCAATGCCATCATTTATGTGGAGAACATTCGCAAGGCATTGATCAAAATTGATCCTGCCAACGAGGCCATTTACACCACCAATGCCGCCGCCTATACCGCGAAATTGCAGGCTGTTGATGAGCCTGTGCGGAAAGCTTTGTCCCAGATTCCTGTGGATCAACGTTGGCTCGTAAGTTGCGAAGGTGCGTTCTCTTATTTGACTGCAAACTATGATATGAAGGAACTCTATCTCTGGCCGATCAATGCCGATGAGGAAGGCACACCCCACCAGGTGCAGAAGGTGGTGGATACGGTGCGCGCCCAGCAAATACCCGTCGTCTTCTCAGAGAGCACCATCAATGGCAAGGCCATGCATCAAGTCGCCAAAGAAACCGGCGCGCGCTTTGGCGGCGTGCTGTATGTGGACTCATTGACCAACGCGGACGGTCCGGCCCCGACGTATTTAAAACTGCTGCAATACAATGCTGACACGATCGTGAAAGCGTTTACCGCCCCCTGATTTTTTTTAGATGCAAGCCTCCTCCACGCCCCTCTCAGTCGAAGTCGCAGACATCACCGTTGCTTACACGAATGGAAACATAGCTCTGCGTGATGCTTCGTTTACGCTTTTGTCGGGGACCATCTGTGCGCTGGTGGGCGTGAATGGCAGCGGCAAGAGCACGCTTTTTAAATCCATCATGGGTTTTCTCAAGCCTGCCAAAGGTCAGGTGCGCATCGCTGGTAGGAGTGTCGCCGAAGCGCGGAAAAGTAAATTAGTGGCCTACGTGCCGCAGAGTGAAGAGGTGGATTGGAGCTTCCCTGTGAATGTTTGGGATGTGGTCATGATGGGACGCTATGGGCACATGAATTTCATGCGTATCCCGCGTCAGGAGGATAAACGCGTGGTTCTGGAGTGTCTGGAACGCGTGGGCATGACTGCATTTAAAGATCGGCAGATTGGCGAGCTTTCGGGGGGGCAAAAAAAGCGCGTTTTCCTCGCGCGTGCTTTGGCGCAAAAAGGCCGCATTATGCTGTTGGACGAGCCTTTTACCGGGGTGGATGTGCAGACAGAAACGGCCATCATCGAACTGCTGCGTGCACTTCGTCAGGAAGGACACATCATTTTGGTTTCCACCCATAACCTCGGCAGTGTGCCTGAATTTTGTGATCAAGTGGTGCTCATCAATCGCACGGTGCTGGCTTATGGCCCGACGGACCGAGTGTTCACCGAGAAGAATCTCACGGAGGCCTTTGGCGGTGTGCTGCGTCAATTCCACTTTGAACATTCGACCATCCAGGAACATGACGGTCGCACGGTGAAGGTGCTGACGGACGATGAACGTCCATTGGTCTTCGGTAAAGATGGCCATCTCGAATACACGGAACGGCAGGGCCGGGAAGAACTGGTTAAAGAGCGCGCCAAGGAGGTCGGGGAATGACAGACCTACTCACGCCTTTCCATTATGAGTACATGGTGAAAGCCATTTTGATGAGTGGGCTGATCGGCGGGGTCTGTGCCTTTTTATCGTGTTTCATCACCCTGAAAGGGTGGTCGCTCATGGGGGATGCACTCTCCCATGCCGTGGTTCCTGGCGTGTCACTGGCCTGGATGTTGGGCCTACCCTTTTCTGTGGGAGCCTTTATCGCCGGCATCCTGGCCGCACTCGGCATGGGCTGGGTGAAAAACAATTCTCGCTTGCGGGAGGATGCCGTCATCGGCGTGGTTTTCACCACGTTCTTTGCCTTGGGGTTACTCTTGCTCACGCTCTATCCTAGCAACCTCAATTTACGCACGATCATCTTTGGCAACATCCTAGCCATCTCGGATCCTGACATCCTTCAGGTGCTTGTGATCTCCGTTGTTTCGATTTTGGTCCTAGGTCTCAAATGGAAGGACTTGTTGTTATACTGCTTTGATGAAGCTCACGCGCGCAGCATCGGGCTGAATACACGTTTCCTTCACTTTTTACTCTTAGCCCTTTTATCGGCTACGGCGGTAGCAGCCTTGCAAACGGTGGGGGCCTGCCTCGTCGTGGCCATGCTCGTCACGCCCGGAGCTACGGCCTATCTTTTGACAGATCGGTTTAGCCGCATGCTTCTCATCGCCACGCTCACTGGTGTCACCTGTGGAGTCACGGGGGCCTATGTCAGCTACTTTCTAAATGGCTCCACGGGAGGATGCATCGTCGTCTTGCAGACAGTGGTCTTTTTAGCAGCACTCATCCTCGCCCCCAAGCACGGTTTGTTAGCTGCACGCACGCAACGTCACATCGCATCGGCATTATGAACTGGCTTGATCCCTTCCGTTACAGCTTCATGAATGAAGCCCTCTTGGTCGGCGCGGTGGTCGGCGCAGTCTGCGCTGTGTTGTCCTGCTACTTGGTGCTCAAAGGCTGGTCCCTCATGGGAGATGCCATCTCTCACGCCGTTCTTCCTGGCGTAGTGCTGGCCTACATCGTGGGACTGCCGCTGGCTTTAGGAGCCTTTGTCTCCGGCCTGTTTTGTGCATCCGCTACGGGGTGGATCAAATCCAATAGCCGGATCAAAGAAGACACCGTTATGGGGATTGTCTTCACCGGTTTATTTGCCCTGGGATTGGTGATGTTCACCAAGGTGGAATCCGAACTTCATTTGAATCACATTTTGTTCGGCAATATTCTGGGGATTGAGCGCGGAGATATGATTCAAAGCATCATCACCAGTTTGGTGACATTGTTTGTGATTCTGATTCTCCGAAAAGATCTGCTGCTTTTCTGTTTCGATCCCTCGCATGCACGGGCCATCGGCCAGAATACAGCGATTCTTTACTACCTTTTTTTGGCACTGCTAGCGGCCACCATTGTGGCCTCCATGCAAGCCGTGGGCATCATTCTTGTGGTGGCCATGCTCGTGACTCCAGGCTGCACCGCACGGCTGCTCACAGACCGCTTTGACCTCATGCTCCTGTGGGCGGCCTCATCCTCCGTTTTGGCGAGCTGTCTGGGCGTTTACGTGAGCTTCTTCATCAATGGCTCCACAGGATCTTGCATGGTCTTAGCTCAAGCCTTGTTTTTCGCACTGGCTTTCGTTTTTGCTCCCAAACATGGCCTGATCGCTGCCAAGAGGGGGCGGAGGAGAGGTGCCACAGAGATCCGACACTCAAATGCAATGAATGAAAACAATCACTTGCCAGATGTAACTGAATAGTCCAGTATGTCGGCCCGTTTCACAAGAACGGAATCACACTCCTGAGTAGCTCAGCGGTAGAGCGGGTGGCTGTTAACCACTAGGTCGTAGGTTCGAACCCTACCTCAGGAGCCAATAAATACATGGCAGTGTAGCTCAGTGGTAGAGCAGAGGACTCATAAGCCTTTGGTCGGCGGTTCAAATCCGCCCCCTGCCACCACTGGTTGATTCATCCCAGATATCGTGAGGCAGCAGCAACAAGCCAGTCGTCCCGCCCCGCTTTTTTTGAAACCATGAAACCGCAGGGACTGGTGTTATGGGCACTCCTGGGATCTCTAGCATGAATCACAGCTTCTTGCCAAGGGCTGGTGCCGCAGAAAGTGGGCCGCATGAGGCCAGGATTTGTGGTCGCGGTAGGGACACTGGGCAACCCGTGTCACTACCGCGACTAGTGCATCCAAGCAATCAGGCATTCCCACCGGAGGCGAGTTGGTGGACCGATGGTTGAAGGTGCTTCACAAGGATGCAGACAATCCTGAGCCCGAACTGTCGCAGTGGGCCACGGCGAAAAACTTGGGCATCCCGGGATTCGAATACACCCGCCGGGAGGAATTCTATGGCCAAATTTACGCCAAGCGCTTTGAGGGCACGCCCCGCGCTGGTTACGCCGAGATCCAGAAACTCCTCTCCGGCAAAGAACCCAGCTTCGGTTATTCCATCCTCGCCCACATTTTGGCGAAGAAGCAGCACAAGGCCGTCATCACCACGAACTTTGACAACCTCGTCGCCGACGCCCTCTTTCTCTACAGCCAGACCGGACCCATCCAATGCATCCACGAAAGCTTGGCCCCGTTTATCACCACTCAGCTTGATCGGCCCCTGGTGGTCAAAGTCCACCGCGACCTCCTGCTGCATCCTCACAGTTCCAACGTGGACATTGACAAGCTGCATGACGACTGGCGTGCGCCCCTGACCGATCTCCTCCGGCACTGCACCCCTATCTTCATCGGATACGGCGGCAATGACGGCAGCCTCATGGGTTTGCTAAACGATCTCCCGCCGGGGGGCCTGATCGCATCTATTGGTGTGTACGGGGAGCCGATGCCCCCAATGATAAAGTAAAAGGGCTGTTGGAAACTCACAATGGCGTGCTGGTCCGTATCCCCGGCTTTGACGAGCTGATGCTCCACATCAAGCAGTCCCTGGAGCTTCCCGATCCTCTCCCCGATCTTGAAAAACGCACAACGAGCGGGTCGAAGGTTATAAAAGGCAGCTTAAAGACCTCAGCCTTCCTGCCTTGGATGCATCTAAGGCCTGTGACGCCACCCCCGAGGCAAAAGATTTGGGCGAAGCCGCTAGCGCCGCTGTCAAACAGCTCCCCCCAGAAGCCCCCCCTGACTCCTGGATCCTCCGCGCCAAGGCCGAGGCTCTCTACCGTGAAGCACTGAAAAGCACCCAGGAAATAGGGACCTCATGTGCGCCTTAGGCGAGTTCCTGGCGAAGGAAAAACAGAAGTTCAAGAAGGCCGGGGACTTGATCCACCGTGCCTACGAGGCAGATCCCGAAAATCCCGATCGCCTCAATGACTATGGTCGGTTCCTCTTGTATTCCCTCAGTGATGGCAGGCGGGCCGAGTCGCTACTTCGTCAGGCCGTTCAGCGCCGCACGGACACTTTAGGCCTCGAGGATCCGTCCACCTTAAGAAGCCGAATGAATCTGGCGAGTGCCCTGAGATACCAAGGCAAGTACTCCGAGGCGGAGTATCGATCGGTAGTGGCCATCCAAGAGCGCGTGTTGGGGACGGAGCATCCAGGCACCTTGAGTACCCTTTTCAACCTAGCCCTCAACCTGGAATTTCAAGGTCAGTTACCGGATGCGCTCACCCTCATGCAGCGGACGGAGGAGGGAAGAGTGAAGGTCTTAGGGCTAGACTATCCAGACACTAAGAGTGCCGGGGCTCGTCTGAAGCGTATCCAGGTGAAAATGAAGAAACCCAAGGGTAAAAAGTCTGGGAAATTGCGGGCCACTACCAGAAAGCGCGGTACTGAGTAGGCTGGTAAGATGGGAATTTCTCAGCCCAGCCTCGTGCCACAGTGCTGGCAGAAGCGGGCTTGGGGATCATGATCTTCCCAGCCGCATTCGTCGCAGCGGCGGCGGGGGCGTTTTTGATCTCCGATGGCGCGGCCGAGTTCACTGGTGACAATGCCGGTGGGCACGGCGATGATGGCGAAGCCTGTGAGCATGATGATGGACGCCATCATTTTCCCTGGAACCGTCACCGGGGCGACATCTCCGTAACCTACGGTGGTGATGGTGACGATGGCCCAATACACGGCTTGCGGAATATTGGCAAAGTCGGGGTTGGCGTCGTGTTCTAGGACATAGACGACGGTTCCTTCCACCAAGACCAGGGAGACGACGGTGGTGAGAAAGAGGGTGATTTTGCGTCGGCTGGCACGAAGAGCGGCCAGGAGGATGTTCGCCTCGCCCATGTATTCGGCCATTTTGAGGACACGAAACATGCGCATGAGTCGAAGCACGCGCAGCGCCATGAGATAATGCGTGCCGGGCAGGAGCAGCTCGACATAGGCAGGCAGGATGGAGATGAGGTCGATGACGCCAAAAAAGCTCAAGGCGTAACGCCACCGTCTCCGTACGACCCAGAGGCGTGCCAGATACTCCAGGGAGAAGAGTACGGTAAAAACCCACTCCAGGGCATAGATAAGGCTTTCGTGGGGGAGGCGGATTTCGTCCACGCTTTCCAGGATGATCGTGAGGACGCTCAGACCGATGAGCCAGAGCAACACCACATCAAAGGTACGACCTATGGGTGTATCTGAGAGGAAGATGATGCGCCAAAGCCGCTCACGTGTGGGGGAGGGGGCTGGGACGGGTGAATCCATGAGATAATACCAGGGGAATGAAGGGGTGCGTCGGGTGCTGGGGCGGAGTTTTCGCGAGCTAAAGCTCTGGAGTACTATGCGCAGATCTCTTTCGCGGTTCCTCCAGATTCAGGCTCCTTTTTATCTTATCTTGAAGCAGCAGGCGCGACAATCACAGGCTGCTAGGAGTCTAGAGCTTACTTTTGTAGCCATCACAACGGTTGTGCCAGCCAGCCAGCCAACGTTGCTCCTTACGGGCTGCCGGGGCGTTTTGAACTCGGCGAGAAAGGACGGCTTTGGCAGATTCAGCAAAGGCATTGGGCGTTCCTTTTTTCATGCCTTCCAGCACTTGCAGGAGTCCCCAGCCCTGGCCGTTGTAGCGCTCGGTGGCTACGGTGCCCTCGCCTTTGAAATTGACATAATCAATCAGGCAGAATGCCCCTTCGGGGGTCGCTAGCAGCGCATCGAAATGGGCTTGGACCAGGGCTGGCTTCTTGGTGGAGCCCTTCATTTTTGGCAGGGCTCGCTGGAGGCGGGCCATGATGAACTCGGTCTGAACCCCTACGGATTTAGAGAGGATCGCACGCAGCTCGCTTTGGCGGGCACCGCCTTTATCCGCCTCAAAAGCAGACTTGGAATCCCAGGGGCAGGGGCCTTTAGCCCAGCCGGGCATGGCGATTCCTTTGGACTCGAAAAAAGTGACCAACGGAGGGAAACTCTCCTCGAATGGGCCTTTTTTACCTTTAGGATACCAAATAAAATGACCAATCCCGAGCGAAGCAAAATCTTCTCCAGCATTCCAGCTAGTCAGGCCCATGACGGTGCCAGCACACTCATTTTGCCAGATGCGCTGGCCCACTCTCTGGAGCTGTGCCGGGGTCAAATTGACACCCGCACTCGGAGCCGAAAGGGGAGTCATGCACCCCACGAGGAGAAAATTAAGGCTAAATAGTTTTAAAAATCGACGGGCGTTCATATTTTAGTAAACTTGAATTTATATAGCAGTTGTGAAGTTCTTCTAAAATGATGGCGTTCAGGGACGTTTGAAGGTGCCTCCTGACTTTATTAAGATTGATTCAATGATTTTTCAAAATTAGTCTGCTCACTCGACTCGCCGCTTTAGATTTCTCATGCCTTATCTGGCCTTCAACCTCAACGACGGAAATGAATTCGTCTTCGACATTCTCGAAGAACGTCTTTCAATCGGTCGAGACTCGAAGAATGACATCGTCATTGATAATACTTACATATCCGGATTCCACGCGGAGTTTATTCGGCAACCGGATGGCGGTTATGAGTTGGTGGATCTTAAATCTTCCAATGGTACGTTCCTGAACGGAAAACGGATTGATCGAACTCGGGTCAAAGGTGGGGATAAAATTCGCTTTGGACAATTGGACTCCCGATTCCGCGAGCGCGCACCCAAGGGGACCGCTCCAGCCGCCGAGGTGAAGGTGGCGACTCCAGGCAAAGGGCAGCCCGCACGGCCAGATGGTCGGCGTGGAGACACGGAATCCGTGCCTGCCCGTGATGCGGCCGCTAAATCAGAGACCAGCCCGATCGAGCCGACAAAGATGCCACTGGCCCGCCCAGACATGGGAGCCAAAGGCCCTGCTTTAGCGGCACCGCAGAATGTTCCCATTCAACGTCCGCCAGCGCTGGACCCAGCTTTGCTGAAGCAGGCGGAAGAACTGCGCGAAGAGGTGGCCAAGCTCAAACAGGAGCGTGAGTTGCTGCGGACAGAGAATGAAAAAGAAGCCCGTAGGCGTGAAGAGGTGAGGGCTTTAGAAAAGCAGATCGACCTGCATCAGAAGAATATGGTGGAGGCGGAGGCTAAATTGGCCGGTCTTGCGGCTGCGCTCAAAGCCTCTGAGGGAGATGTTTCCAAACTGGATGTGAAGCGCCGCGAAGTTGGAAATCTGGACAGCCAGTTGGAATCCACGCGCAGTGAGTTGACCAAGGTTCAGGGGGACATCTCCATGGCCACCAAGAGCCTCCAGGCCCTGCATGTGGAGGCGGATAAAGCCAGTGCTGAACGGAGCGCCCTTCTGAAAGAAAAGGAAACGGCCGCTGCCGAGCTAGCCAAGCTCAAAAAAGAGATCAGCGATTCCGAGGCCAAGGTCAAAACGGTATCTCAGACCCTGGCGGATTCCCAAAAATCTGAAGCTGAAATTTCCACCAGCCGGAGTGCAGAGATGCAGACGCTGGATGAACAACTCAAAACACGTCGTTTAGAGCTGACACAGGCAGACTCAGAAAAAGAGGCTCTCACGAAAGCCAAACTGGAGTTGGAGAAGAGCCTGCATGAATTGCGTGAGCAAAGCGCTCAGTTACAAGCTGCGCAGCGAAAAGCAGAAGAGGCCGCAGCTCAAAAAATCTCAGATCTGGAGGCGCAAGCCCGCAGCAAATCAGAGGAACTCAAAGCTCTGGAATCTCGTTCGGCCGATCTCACGAACAAGCTGGATGATCTCTCCGCCACGGACACTCAGCTCAGCAGTGCCAATGAAGCCCTGAAGGCGGTGGAGTCTCATAAGAGCGAGCTAGCGGCGGCGATTTCCCAGATGACGCAGGAGCGGGATACGCTGACGCGGGATCTCCTGGCCACCACGGAGAAGGGCAAGGCTCAGCACACCCTCACCCAGACCTTGCTGACGCGGCGCATTGCGTTGGAGAAAGAAGTTCACGGCATCGAGGAAGAGAAATCCACGCTGTCTTCTGATTTGGCCAAAGCTCGTGAGAATCTGCGCCTGGCTGAGGAGTCCTTGACCGAGCGCCGACAGGAAGTTTCAACGGCTGAAGACAAAACGCGCCTGCTGGCGACTCAACTGACGGAGACAACGCAGCAGCAGCAGGCCTTGCAAAAAGAGAGCGAAACGCTGCAGGGCCAAATCGCCACGGCCAAAGCGGAGCTGGAAAAGGTCAGTGCGGACTTGCTCGCCAAAAAAGAAGCCGCTCAAACAGCGGAGGCTGCGGAGAAGAAGCACAGCGCGCAATCGCTGGATTTGCAGTCCAAGGTTGGAACTTTAGAAGCGCTTTTACTCACGCTCGCATCATCTCAGACCGAGCGGCAAGAAAAGCTCTCGGCGCTTGAATCAGACCACCATCGCTTGCAGGAAACTCTCACTGCGCGGCGTCCGGAAGTGACGACTGCGGAGGCTAAACTCAGTGAGCTAACACAGAAGATTTCGGCGCAAGAAAATCAGCTCCAAGAATTGGCGGCGGCTGAGAAAAAACTCGCTGAGAAACAGTCGGCGCTGACGGCGGCTAACCAGGAGTTTGAAAAAGTTCAGGCCGATCTCAAGCGGCTGACGACGGAGTGCAGCGAGCACGAATCGCGTCTGCCTGCCCTGCGTTCGGAGAGTGAAAAACTTCAGTCAGATCTCGCGGCCAAACTCAAGGAGCAGGGGACCAGTGAGTCCCGTGTGAAGGAGCTAGAACAGCAGGCCAAAGATCTCGAATCAAAGGTCAAAGAACACGAAGGCATTCAAGCCAAGCTGGAAGAGAGTCGCTCGGCTTTGACTCAAGTGACAGGTGAGCACGAGAAGTTAACGAGTATTTTGGCTCCGCTCATCTTACAACGCGCTGAGCACGATCAGTCGCTGCCTGCGTTGAGAGCAGAAAAAGAAGCTCTGCGCACGGAATTAAACAATCTCATTCGCGATAAGCAGGCGACTTCGGTGGCCTTAGAAAAAGCTCAAACGGATCGTAAAGCGGCCTTTGAACAGGCGGAAGCCTTGCGTGCTGAATCGGGCAATCTTGAAAAGCTGCTGAATGATAAGCGCAGCAATCTGGAAGCCGAAACCAAGACCAAGTTGGCAGAAGCCAATGCGGCAGATGCACGCTTGCGCGACCTCCAGACTCAAATCGCGGCAGGTGAAAAACGCGCAGCAGAGCTAAGTGACGTGCAGAAGCAGCTCAACAATGCGGTCCAAGGCGTGAAGGAAGCTGAGAAGCAGCGCCTTGTGGAAGAGAAGGCCTTGGCAGATTTAGCCAAGCAGCAGGAAAACTTGCGCAAGGAGATCGCGAAACAGACGGCAGATACCCAGTTGGCCACGGGGCAGATCACGGAGTTGACGAAAAAGGCCAAGGTGGAAGAAACTCGCGTGGCCGAGGCTGAAAGCCGACTGCAAAAAGCGACGCAGGCTTACCAAGCTTCAGAAGCGAAACGCGCGGAGGCGGAAGAAGCCATCGCCAAGATTCGCGAGGAGGAAAAATCCCTGCGTCGTCAGATCCCCTCTCTTCACACAGAATCAGCAGGATTGCAGGCCATGTTGGTCACTTTGACCAAAGAAAGAGAAGAAGCCTCGCAGTTTATCACCCGTCTGAATGTGACCACGGAGAACTCCAACAAAAAGCTCTCTGAACTGCACCAGCAGATCTCTCAGCTTGAAGCGGCCCACCAAGTGAGGGAAGAGCGTCTGATGAAAGCTCAGGAAGAAGTGGATAAAGAGGGCGCTAAACTCAAAACAGCCCAGGAAACCACTCGTGCGGCAGAGCAGACGCTGCAAGATCTGGAAAAAGAGGTCAAAGAACTGCGCAAAAAAGCGGATGTGGCACGCACTCAGACCTCGGGTCTGGAGACTGAACTGAGCAATCGTTTGGACAGCGTTGAAAAGCTGAAACTGGAAGAGACTCGATTGATCAAAGAGATTGAGGCCCAGAAGTTGGAGATTCAGGGGGCCAATGCGACCCTAGCTGAACTCAATGACAAGATTCGTAATGAGGAGAGCCGCCTGGGTGAGTTTACTCAGACCGGGGGTAAGATTCTGACACTCGGCGCAGCACTGGCAGGTCTGGAGACGCGCCAGAAGGAATCTGGTAAAACGTTGCGGGATGCAGCCGAGCGGGAATTGGCGCTTCAGGTTAAAATCAATGCCCTGCAAGAGTCCCTCAACCGTGAATCAGCCCGGACGGAGCAGATCAAAAAAGATCGCGCTAGTCTGGAAGCCGAATTATCCACCTTCACAGATCAATCCCAGAAGCAGGCCGCCACCTTGCAGGCTCAGGAGGCTGAGCAGCGCAAACGCTTGGCCGATATCGAGGAACAGGTGCATGATCGCGCGGCGACGGCTGAGCGCCTGAAATCTGAGCTGACTGAGCTGAATGACCGCCGGGCCGAGTTTGCCCAGGCTGAGGCTCAGCTTCACCATTGGAAGGAAATCGAAGCACGCTTGCGTGGCCAGCTTTTGGAGCTGGAGGAAAAACATGAAGTTTTACGCCGAGGCCTGCCAACGGAGGAATCCACGGTGGTCATGTTTGCCAATGACATCATCAAGCGCATTGATTTGATCGATGCCCTGAGTTCTCGCTACGCTGGGCACAATGGCGGAGATGTCGTGGCTCAGCTCCGCACACTGCGGCATTCCTTTGAGGATATTTTGCTCCAGCACGGCATCAGTGAATTTGATATCGGGGCGGGCACCGAGGTGGATGTGGAACTGCGCAAACGCATCACCGTGGTGGAATCTGTTCCTGGTAAAAATAAACCACGCGTGGTGGAAACCTGCCGATCTGGGTTTATCTATTCACGCGAGGAAGGTCACGAGTTCATTCTGCGCAAAGTGGAGGTTCGCACCTCCAGTCATTAGTTTCTTTTTTATACCCACTTTTTGTTATGGCTGAATACGTTGGCATTGACCTTGGCACCACGCTTTCGGGCTTGGCATATCTGAAATCAGACGGCAATCCTGAGATTGTCCCGAATTCCGACGGTGAGCGTCTGACACCTTCCGTGGTGTTCTTTGAGGCTCATGAAGATGTCAAATTGGTCGGCAGCCCAGCACGCGATGGTGGGGAGCCAGACCGCACGATTTTCCAGATCAAACGTCACATGGATGACCCCGAGTATTTGGTGGAAATCGACGGAAAAAAGTGGACCCCGGCAGAGATTTCCGCCCTCATCCTGTCCAAGCTGAAGCGTGATTGCTCCAAGATCATCGGAGACATCAATGAAGTGGTCATCACCGTCCCTGCGAACTTCAATGAACTGGCCCGGAAAAGCACCATTGCTGCGGCAGAGATGGCTGGCATGCGCGTCAAACGCCTGGTCAATGAGCCCACCGCAGCCGCCGTTTACTACGCCCACAGCCAAGGCGTGAAGGGGCGTATCCTTGTGTATGACCTCGGTGGCGGAACGCTGGATGTGACCATCCTGCAGGTGGAAGGTGACAATATCCGCATTTTGACCAGCGAAGGTGCCCGTCATTTGGGCGGCAGTAACTTTGATGACATGCTGCTGGCCGCTTATGCGGAGCAGTACACGAAGCAGACGGGAGCCCCGCTTTACAATGACGAGCGTCATCGCCGTCGGGTGCTTTTGGCCACGGAAGATGCCAAGAAGATGCTCTCCAAACTCCAGCGCGTGAATGACACGGTGGCGAATGATAAGAATGACGGTCTGGCCCGCATTGACCTGACACGTGAGAGTTTTGAAAAATTGATCCGCCAAATGCTGACCCGCACGGTGATGCTGGTGGAGCAGGCGCTGGATTCTGCCAATCTAAAGGCAGCGGACATTGATCACGTCGTGCTGGTGGGTGGGTCCACCCGCATCCCGAAGGTGAAGACCATTCTGGAGAAGATGTTCGGCAAGACCCCGAAATCTTGCGGCAATGTGGATGAGTGTGTGGCTCTGGGCGCGGCTCTGTTTGCCAAAAAATCCGCCCGCATTCAGGAAGTCTGCAATGCCAGTTACGGCACCGTGGCCATGGTTTACAATGCGAAGACGGGTGAAGAAAAGCTGATGAACTCCGTCGTGATCCCCAAAAACACGCCGATCCCATGCTCCCGCACGCAGGTTTACCAGACCAGTGAGGACAATGAACGCGTGATCGAGGTGGACATCACCCAAGGGGAAGATGAAGACGCGAAGTTTGTGGACATCATTGGCCGAATCACCCTGGAAGTGCCGCCAAATCGGCCCAAGGGCTGCGAAGTGGCCGTGACGTTCAGCTACGATGAAAACCAGCGCGTGCGCGCCCTGGTGGTGGATAAACAGTCTGGCCGTAGCCGTGAGGTAGCGGTCAGTTACAAAGGCGCAGGAGTTCTTTCTGACGAAGATCTCAAGCGTAAAAGCGCCCATTTACGCACGATGCGCATCGAATAGCCGCAGGTGACCGACGAACTCTGAAAGTAAACGCCATGTTCAAAAAGATTCTCCAATCCCTGTCCAAGTCTCAAGCGGCCAAAGTCCCGGCAGCCCCAGTGAGCAAACCCGCAGCAGAAACTCCCAAACCTGGGGCAGTCCTGCAAAAGATCTCCAAAGCAGCCGCGCCTGCCGCCTCCCAGACGCCTGAGGAAATGTGCGAAATTGCCCCGAAGATGCCGAAGGATCAAATCCACGCGCGCCTGAAATTGCTTTATCGGCGGTACAATCGCAGTGCGTCCAGCCTGGACCCTAAAATCCGTCAAGAGGCAGACACCATGCTGGATGCCATCGTGAAAGTACGGGAAAAGTTCTTTGGTGAAATCTAAGCCCCCTGAAAAACAGGAGGCTCAGATTTAGCTGACGGCGCGGTCAGTCTGAAAGATGCCGGAGTTAGCCAGGAACATTTCCCAGTCGCGCACCTGGTAGGTATTGCGAATGAGTTGAGTCACCAGCACTTCACGCGGGACTGAGGGCCGGCGCAGCAGCTTCAGGCCAGCCTCTTCAGGGAGTTTGCTGCCTTTCTTGCTGTTGACCTTTTTATCTGCCAGCACGCAGTTGTCCCAGGTGCTCTTGCCGCCACGGGACACGGGCACAATGTGGTCAATGTTCCCTTCGCTAGGCTTGAGCTTACGTCCCGTGTATTGGCAGATGCCGCCGTCGCGTTCCCAGATGGCCTTGGCGCAGAATTTTGGACGGCGCTTAGGCACCTTGTCAAAGCGGGCCAGCACCAGAACGGTGGGCACGCGGACAGGGCCGTGAACGGTTCCAATGGAGTTGTCACCAGGGTTCACTGGCAGTTTCATCCAATCGTCCCAGGTTACGGGTGTCATGTCGTCATCTGCGGAAATATTTAGCGCAGTGGCATTTCCGGCAGCCATCATACTGAAGGCATCGGCAGGGGATTTGACGCCGATAGCCTGCCAGTTTTTGTTCAAAACCAGGACTGTAGATTTGTTCAACACATCATTCATGCTTTGTCTCCTAATTACGGGAATTGACGGCACGAAGGGACGACGCGGTGTTCGTTCCTCTATGTTGGGCACTAATCGTGGCGCAACATACGGATTTGCCAAGTGGCAATTTTGTCAGCTTTTAGGTTAGCCTCTCAAAAAAGTCACTTTTTTAGCTAACTGAAAGGTCTTTTAGAGACCGTTGCCGCGTTCAGACTAACCAAAATCGAAGGGTGTAAAATCAGTCCTCCGCCTTATCTCCTGGCGGACACATCTTGACGATACGCGGCTGAAATTTTCCCAGCACTTCCACCAGATCTTGCTGGGCTGCCATGACGTGGTGGATGTCTTTATAGACTCCGGGCACTTCATCAATGCCTGCACTCAGAAGCTGAACCCCGGCCGCAGCGAGTTGCTTTTTCACGCCGCCCCAGGTGAAGCTCTGCTTGGCTTCGGATCGGCTCATCACACGTCCGGCACCATGAGAGGCGCTGTTCAGGGAACTGGCTTTGCCTTTTCCCCTAACAATGAATCCAGGCGTGGCCATGGAGCCTGGAATGACTCCCAGTTCTCCAGAGGCAGCCGGAGTGGCCCCTTTGCGATGCACCACCACCTCGCGCTCTTGGCCGTCAATGACGTGAGTCTCTTTCCAGGCGAAGTTGTGATGGTTCTCAATGTCGAGAGTGACACGGGCGCCTACTTTTTTGGCAATGTATTTGTGAATCAACTCATGGTTAGCCGCCGCATAACGACCCATGAGATTCATCGCGGCCCAGTATTCCTGGCCCGCTTCTTCATCAAAGGTTAACCAAGAGAGATGTTTCATTTCCTTGGGCAGATCGTAGCGGCGCTCCATGGCGATATGGCTGTAGTATTGGCAAACTTGAGCTCCAGCGCCTCGTGATCCACTGTGGGATAACAGGGCCAGGTATTCACCAGGTGGGATGTCAAAGCCAGACTCTTTCAGCGCTACCGCCTGCTCTGCATTCAAGTCGAAGGCTCCGAATTCGACGAAGTGATTTCCTGAACCACTCGTGCCGAGCTGAGCCCAGGCCTTGTCTCTGAAGCGGCGAGTGATGGGCGAGACATTCCAATCTTCATCCATGACATCGTGATGTCGTTTGTCTTTGAAAGCGCCACCCATGCCGAAGTTGGTTTCGCGTTCCAGAATGTTAGCGAGTCGATCTTTCTGCCCTGGAATGACGTTGGCCTTGCGATCATAAACGCTCAGCCGCATTCGACAGGCAATGTCCACACCCACGGCATAAGGGATCACGCAATGGTCAGTCGCGAGCACACCTCCAATGGGTAGGCCATAACCCTGATGCGCATCTGGCATCAGAGCACCCGCTACGGCCACAGGCAGTGCACAAGCATTCGCCATCTGCTGCACCGCTCCTGCTTCGAGGCCCGAGCCCCATTGCTGCCAAGGGGCGAGCGCATCACGTTGTTTGTAAGCTGGTACATAAAGATCGCGGGCCAAAGCCTCGCGCAGAGGATCGCCAAGGAACGTGGCCGGATCAGCGACAATCGCGCTGACTTCCTCCTCCAGCCTGGAGGTGTTGCCGCCTGCACGGACATAGCTGGCGACAAAGGCCATGCCAGACCGCAAAGCGGGGCCATCGGGAATACCGAGGCGGGTAAGTAATTGGGGGTTCATGGGTAAAGAAATTGAATGGTGGTATAGGCTCGTGAGTCGAGTGTCTTGATTAGCTGAGCTGCCGAGGTGAACAGACTGTTTAAACGTCTCCTCACCTCGGCCTCCCAGTCGCCTTCCATGGCTTTGCGGATCCGGCGCTTCTCCTGGTGTTCCTGCTTTCGATATACCGAGTCAGATCCCCAACGATAACCTGTGTCTAAGAGCTTCTTGAGCCGATGATCCCACTGGCGATTGGTCAAGTGCATATCCAGTTCGGCCAGCCGTGATTCTGCCTCTACATCAAGAACACGAACTCGCCTGACGTAGTGGCGTTCCGTGAAGAGTTCGAAGAGGTCTTCACGCTGAAACTTGTATTTAAAAGTTTGGTCGCATTGGCCGGGATTTTTTAAGATCTGGTGGAAGTACTTTTTCCATGCTGCGGGCCAGCCCAGACGCTTCCAACGATATTCACTTACACTCTGGGGCAATTGATCGTTTTCGAGCATCTTTTTGCGTTGGCGACGTCTTCCTGAGACGAAATTCTTTCTCCAATGAAAACGAGGGTTGTCTATCTCTCGAAGAATGTATTGAAGAATGGAAGCGTCATGGCGGTTACGTGCTTTAGGAGTTAGGCGCCAATGCCTGATCCAGCCTCGCGTGATTGGAGGATCAATTTTGACGAATTGGCGCATCCGTTTCCAAAGAGCCTTGCGTTCTCGGTCCAAGGCGAGCAACTTTTTGTCGCGATGGTAATGCTGATTTCGATTCATAGGGTTTTGTTTAGATTGCGAAAAGTGGCGACCCTGACGGGAATCGAACCCGTATTATCCGATAGAAAGTCGGATGTCCTGAGCCTTTAGACGACAGGGTCAAAAAAGAAAATGGCGGAACGCGGAGGGCATGCTCCCCATGCGGCAGCTTGGCCGCACGATCTCCTTAGCAAAGAGTCCTGGACGCTTGTCCAGATCACGTTCCATTGAGTTAAAAGTGTCCCCGGCAGGATTCGCACCTGCGGCCTTCGGCTTCGTAAACCACTGCTCTATCTGCTGAGCTACGGGAACATAAAAAGGGTGCCACACCTTGGATTCGAACCAAGATCCTCTGAGGTCTGAGCTCAGTGCCTCTGCCAGATTGGGCTAGTGCGGCCTAACAAGGAGTAAGACAACAATGGCCTCATGAATGAAGACATGCCGTTACTCCTGGATTGTTGGTAAAGTCGGTCCGGCTGGATTTGCACCAGCACCTTCCGGTTTATGAGACCGGTGCTCTTCTGTTAAGCTACAGACCTGTGAATGAGTCGGATACCCCGGTGCTGCCCCGGGCGCCTCTTGTCTCCAAAACAAGCGAGTTCGCTGGCTCTCTCGTATCCGATTAAAAATGGACGCGTGCCCCAGACTTGCACTGGGTAAGGTGGTTTTGCAGACCACTGATTCGGCTCTTTGTCTTGCACGCGATTAAAGATGGTTAGGTCAATCCTAAGGCCTCTCTGAAAATGGGGTTCCCTCAGCCGGATCTGCCCCGGCACCGTCTCCGTCACAGGGAGGAATGCTGCTGATTACACCATGAAGGGAATGAAAGAGTGCGGCCTGCCGGTGCTGCCCCGGCGAGCTCTGCTTGGAAGACAGGCATGCTAGCTGTTACATCAAGGCCGCGTGAATGTGTGCTGGGAAAGTACTCCTGAGCTTTTAGCTCGGCAGAGACTCGTTTGTTGTGATGGTGTTATTGGTTAGTTGAATAGGAATAGACTCCAGGTCTTTGAAGATAGGAGACGATTCATCGAGAATGGTCGCTGGAGTTGGTAGCGCGCCAACCTCTGCGGAGCTTCAGTCCGCCGCTCATCTGTCTGAGCCATCCAGCGTTTAACCCGAACTCCGCGATTGATCGCGGCCATCGACTGCAAATCCTGGCCTCATACGGCTCGGTGCCTGTCGGTCCAGTATTTTCAAATACAGTCCCGCAGTCTCCGTGCCGCCTGAGTCTCAGGCTTTTTTGCCGCTGTCTCGCGCTGAATCGCGGAATCCGGGTTTAAAAGTCCCTCGGCGTGGTGACGCTCCACGGTCTTCCGGTTATCAACCGGGTGCTCTGCTGTTGAGCTACCGAGGGGAAAGCAATGTGGCTATTTCTAGTCACAGGGATTGGGGTAATGGATTGATATGGCGGCCACGGCGGGTGCTGCCCCCGCTGTCTTCTCCCTGACAAGGAGATGAGTCTGCTGTTTCTCTTCGTGACCAGAT
>JAOZVT010001120.1 GCA_025869455.1 Prosthecobacter sp. | reverse complement strand
CACCGGCCTAACATTGGATGCAGAACGCGTCTTGCAGGCCCAGCCCCGCTACCGCTGTCCCGCTGGTGACGCCACCTTCAAGCCACTTGCTGGAAACCGTGCCGAGCTAGTCTATGCCCAGCCCCAGCGCGCCCTCACTCCGGGTCAAATCTGCGCCTTGTATGACCATGATCGTTTGTTAGGCGGAGCCGTCTTCGAGACCATCGAATACGAAGGCTAATGCACTGTGCATGCCCACCGTAGCTGCCTGCGCCAGCAGGTGGGCAAATGCTCCAGCTCCTCACTCACCCCTCTTTCTCCACCATATAGCACTCGCTATTTCTAGCCCGTGCCGCAGAGCGGCACACGACTATTAGCCCGGTCCTTTCAAGGCCGGGAATACGAGGGAAAATCACCTCAAAAGCCAAGCGTCGCAGAGCGACGCCCGAACCTGTCGATCCCCATCGCTCTCGCCCCACTCACTCCCCGCCGCGAGAAACCAAAAAATCCACAATCGTCTCCGCCAGCGTCGCGCTGATACCAGGCGTTTTGGCAATCTCAGCCGCACTCGCTTTGCGTAGTCGTGAGACAGACCCGAAACTCTTCAGCAAACTCGCCTTGCGATTCTGACTGACCCCAGGGCAATCATCCAGCAAGCTTTCAGAAACCCGTCGGCCTAACAAAAGTTGGTGATATCCATTCGCCCAGCGGTGCGCTTCATCGCGGATGCGTTGTAGCAGCTTCAGCGCCCCCATTTCATGCGGCAGCACCAGCGGATCAGGCTCATGCGGGCGATAGATCTCCTCCCGCTCCTTGGCCAGACCAATGATGGGCAGGTCAGAAAGTCCTAGCCGCTGCAGCTCCTTCATCGCCATGCCTAGCTGCCCCTTGCCACCGTCCACGATCACCAGATCCGGCAGGCGGATGAACTTCTTCTTTTTCTCCTCCGGCAGATCCGGCAGCTTCGCAGACTCCAGCCGCCGCATCATTTCCAAAGGCGTCTCCTGGGAGTAGTCCGCCTCCTCACCCATCACCTCACGCCCTTCCAGCAGGATGCGGGAGAAACGCCGGCGGATCACCTCCGCCATGCTGATAAAGTCATTCTGCCCCGTCACCGCGCGGATTCGGTAGCGGCGGTAGTTCGAATTGTCCGGCGTACCATCCTTAAAGCGCACCATGCTGGCCACACAGTGGGCCGTGCCGATGTTCGCAATGTCAAAGCACTCCATCACCAGCGGCGGTTTGCTCAAACCCAGCGCCTCTTGCAGCTCCTTCACATCCGCCATCGGGTCCAGCGTGGAGATCACCTTCGCTCGCGCTCCCCGCTGAAAGCTCCGCGTCGGGCTCAGCGTCTTGCGCAGATCTTCGATCATGTCGCGCAGCTCCGCCGCCTTTTCAAAGTCCAGCTTCATCGCCGCCTTCTGCATCTCCTGCTCCAGCAGCGTCACCAGATCCTTGCTACCCTTACCATCCAAAAACGAACAAGCCTGCGTCATCCGCTCGCGATATTCTTCAATGCTCACCCGCCCAATGCATGGTGCCGAGCAGTTTTTGATGATGTCATTGGAGCAGTGTTTGTACTCCGCCTCACCAGGGCGGATCGGGCGGCAGACCCGCAGGCCAAATTTCTTATTCAGCCAGTTCAGCGTCGTCCGCAGCGCGCCCGAGTGGGCAAACGGGCCAAAGTACCGCGCCCCATCGTCACGTTTCATCCGGGTCAGCGTGAACTTCGGAAAATCATCCTGCAGATTCACCCGCACCATCAGGAAGCGCTTATCATCGCGAAAGCTGATGTTGTACTTCGGTCGGAACTCCTTGATCAGCTTCCCCTCCAGCAGCAGAGACTCCGGCTCATTGCGCACCTCATGGATGTCAAAGTCCCAGATACTCGCGATCAGCGCCCGCGTCTTCCGATCCACAAGCTTGGATCTCGCCGGAGTAAAATAATTCGACAACCGCTTCCGCAGATCCCGCGCCTTCCCCACATAGATCACACTGTTCAGCCGATCCCGCATCACATACACCCCCGGCGTGTGCGGCACATCGCGGAGTTTCGCCATCAGGTCAGGTTTGGATCGGGGATCAGGCACAAGATTGGGTAGGGGTCTAAAATGGAACGTTTCCCTCCCTCCCGCAAGATGCGCGAAAACATTACTGGTAGGGACGCACTGCGCCCCATCACCTCATCATTGGTAGGGACGCGCTGCGCCGCGTCCGACTTCCCAGGTGTCTAGATCGCCCAAATGGCCGCCACCAGCTTCGACCCACCCACATCGCTCGGCTCCGTCCGCCCAAGAATCTTCGGACCCGGCGCAGCGTCACATCATGGGTAGGGACGCGCTGCGCCGCGTCCGACTTCAAAGATGGCCAAATCGCCCAAATGGCCGCCTCTTAACCACCCACGTTAACTTGTTCGACCACCGTAAAACGAGGCAGTTTGGAACCATTCTTTGGCTGGAAGGCAACGACGATCTTCTGACTGTCATTTTCAAAAAAGAGTTCCTTGATCCCATCCTCATCAAAATCTTTAAAGCGTAACTCTGGATGCGTTACTCCGCCCAAAGTGGGTCCGTCCACTCTCTCCCCGTTATCTTCCCACCACATATCCAGGTTCGGATAAGCACCAGTCCCTCCCACCGACCACTCCAGGTGCACCCCCAAAGGTTCCCATGGATTGACAGGATGCACAGAATAGAGCCATACCCAAGGAGCCGCCAAAAAGACAACGGGCACCACGATGCACATCCATTTGATCCAGGTCATAAGATCTGATGACAGCGGTATAGCGTATCCGTCAAACGAAGCCCCTTTCCTCGGATCTTGACAGGCTCGGCTAAACTG
>JAOZVT010001119.1 GCA_025869455.1 Prosthecobacter sp. | reverse complement strand
GCCTGTCATGTGCTGACGGTTTCTGAAAAGCGCGGTCTGGTTCTGGCCGATGCGAAGGTTCAACTTGATACTGCCTTAACCGGGCTGGGCTGGCTAAACCTCCGTGGCACCGACTCTCCAGGTGACGTTGGATCTCCCGTTTTAGGCAATGATGGTCGTGTGATGGCCATCGTGGGCATGAAGGTTCCTTTAAAAAGCTGGATGAACTTTGCCCTGCCCTGCGATGCGGCCTCTTTTGAACTCAGAAAAGCGCGGCGGGCCATGCAGCCGCTGTCAAATCTTCCCAAGACACCGAAATTGCGGGAAGTGGCTAACGATCCAGAATTTGTGGCCGCCTTCGCCACGCTTCAGCAAAAGCGGGTGGAATCCGCCATGCGCAAGTTAGTACAGCTAACCACCAAATACCCACGCAGCGCCGAATGCTGGGCTCTATTAGGCCTCAGCGCCAGCTACCTGGGAGCTGCCCCCGAAGCCCTAAACTGCCAGCGTAAAGCCGTGGCCCTGGACCCGAAAGCCGGACTCTACTGGCACCAACTCGCCTTTGCCAAACTGCGTGAGGCCAAAGACGGCATCCCCGAAACTACCGAGGATCGCGAGGCCCTAGAACTGGCCGTGGAGCAGCGCCCAAATGATCAATTGGCTTGGCTGCTACTCGCGAGCCGCCAAGTGCGTGATGGGGATCTGGGCAAGGCAGATGATGCCCTGCGCCGTGTTACCATGCTAGCACCTGATTATGCCCAAGCGCATTACCTTCAGGCCTATGTTCGTGGTCGCCTCAAGGACTATGAAGGGGCCCAGGCAGCCATCGCACAAAGTCTGAAGCTCAATGCTGGCTACTCGGAGGCTTGGTATTACCAAGGTCTGCTCTTTGATAAAAAGGGCGAGTATGATGAAGCCTCCAAGGCCTTCCGCAACACGGTACGCCTGCGCCCGTCTCATCCACAGGCCTGGCTAAACCTCGCCCACGTATATAAAAAGATGGGGAAACAGACCGAAGCTAGGGAAGCCTTTATCCAGCACCAAAAACGCAAAAAAGAGGCTCCCTAGGCCTATCGCTGCCATCTTCTCTCGGTGCACGTTTTTCAGCTTACCGGAGAAACGAGAAAGTCTGCCATTAGCCAAAGGCTGAATGTGTGTGTTAAGCTCCACGCATGCTTCGCCCCTGGCTAGAACTCGCCCGCATCT
The DNA here is from genome assembly GCA_025869455.1 of Prosthecobacter sp. Lineage (GTDB taxonomy): Bacteria > Verrucomicrobiota > Verrucomicrobiia > Verrucomicrobiales > Verrucomicrobiaceae > Prosthecobacter. The sequence goes on along the minus strand of JAOZVT010001119.1, from coordinate 1,643 downwards.
CCAACCTCCCGACCGTCTGGACTAATGTCACTGCCGCATGGCTGCTTGCTGGCGGTCCGTGGGTGGATGCAACGCTGGCTTGGCTGTTGCTCGCCGGTTCTCTGCTCTACACGGGCGGCATGATCCTGAATGATGCGGCAGATGTAAAACATGACCGCGACCACAAAAAAGACAGGCCTATTCCCAGCGACAAAGTGAGCCCGGCAGCGGCCTGGAGCGTCGGCTTGGCCATGATGGCAGTCGGTGCGGCCCTAGCCATCGTTCAGGCACAAGCCAGCCCATGGATCACGCTGGCCCTCGTCGCCGCCATTCTTTTTTATGATCTCTACCACAAGCCCTGGCCTGGAGCTGTGTGGGTCATGGGCACCTGCCGTGTGCTGTTGTACCTTATGGCAGCCTCCGCCACACAGTCCAATAAGAACGAGGGGCTTGGCCAAACCGTTCTGCTTTTGGCTCTCACTCTTGGTGCCTACATCGTCGGTTTGACCATGGTGGCCCGCATGGAGGCCAAAGGTGCGGTGACCAGCCGCCTACGGGCATTTTTTGCCAAAGCACTGCTTTACTCACCAGCCCTCGTCGCCCTGGGGTTCTGGCTGGCACGGGCAAACTGGCGGCTGATTCCTCTTCTCGGTGATCTCACGCCCTTGGTACCTCTGCCCTTCATTTTGGTCTTCCTCGGTACCGTTTTCTACGCCAGCCGGATCATGCGCCAGGGTGGCCCCGCCATAGGGCGGGCGGTAGGCATCCTGCTAGCAGGCATCGCTGTGGTGGATGCCTTGGCAGTCATGCAGGTCTCCCCAGCCTTGGCCTGCGGATTTGTCGTCTTAGCCCCTATTCTGCGCCTCTGGCAGCGCTGGATTGCTGCGACTTAGACAGAAATCGTTCATTCTCTGCTGCATGAAGCGCCAAGATTCCTCGTTCTAATCTTTCCCTTTCGTCACGCCTGACGTAAGTATTAAGAGACAAAAACACCCATGTTGGAGAAGAAAATCAGGCTCGAATACGCACATCGCATCCTTTTTACGCGCGATGTGTTTGCACCCATTAACACGACCATCTGTGACTTGCTCCTCATGGATCACCCCAATAAGGTGCCTAGAGTACTGATCTTTGTGGATGATCATGTAGCCTCAGCTAATCCCAATCTGTTAGATAACATCCGCAGCTATGCACGCACCCATGCAGAGGTGCTGGACCTAGCTAGAGAGCCGATCATTCTCCCAGGCGGAGAGTCCTGCAAAAATGACTTTTCGCTGGTTCAGCACTGCTGGCAGGCCATCAATGATGCGGCTTTGGACCGCCACAGCTACGTCTTCGTCATCGGCGGGGGTGCCAGCTTAGACCTTGTCTGCTTTGCTGCCGCCACTGCCCACCGTGGCATCCGCCATGTCCGCTTTCCTACCACCACCCTCAGTCAGGGAGACGGCGGCGTAGGAGTCAAAAATGGCGTCAATTACTTCGAAAAAAAGAACTGGGTGGGCAGCTTTGCCGTTCCTTTTGCCGTGGTGAATGACTTTGCCTTCCTAGAGTCGCTGCCCTTACGCGAACGCCGCAACGGCATCATCGAGGCCAACAAAGTGGCTCTCATACGTGACCGTGCCTTTTATGAAGAGATCGAGGACATGGCAGATTCCCTAGCTCGC
>JAOZVT010001118.1 GCA_025869455.1 Prosthecobacter sp. | reverse complement strand
ATTCTTTAGGTGCAGGCTTGAGCAAATCCGGCAGCGTGGTTTTGGCCACATAATAGGCCACCTCTTCATTTTCCCAGCTCTTCTGCAGTGCGACATAATGAGCCCCCTCAATGGCCGAGGGTGCGCCTAGCCAGAGTTCTAAAACGCAATCTTTGCCAGCCATCAGACGCACTTTCTGGCGTGGCTGGTCCAGGGCCGTTTTAGCCCAACCTGCTTCATCAAACTCTTCCCGGTGCACCCGCTCAATCCAGCCGATGGCCAAAAGCTCATTGAACAGCTTCACCACCTTATCAGGATCCGCATGATCATTGAAGGGACGCCTCACCCACCAATTCGTATCCTCACGAGCCAGGGTGACGCCATCTCCACCGCTGGAGTCAATTTCAAATTGAGTCACCTCTGAACGGTTAAACTTCACCGGTCCGCGCTTCATTTCACGAAGCTCACGGGTGGAAGGAAGGTAGCGTTCAACGCCGAGAATGACAGCACCGAGGGCTGCCACAAGAAGAAATAAAAAAACCGTGGTGCGAGATTGCATGGCGAGGTTATCAGGCGGCTCGACGCGAAGCCCAGATCATCAGCCCCAGCACTAGAACTAAGCCGGGCATAGCGATGGTCGTGATCCAGAAGATGAGCTCATTTTGACGAGGGTTGAGCTGGATGCGGTAGCTGTGTTTCTGTTTTGGGGTGATGCCGATGAAGCGTTCCCGGTTCACGATCCAGTTCAGACTAGCGGCCACAAAATCACGATTCACCGCAAGAGCAGACTTTTTGTCCAGCAAGGATGCATTTCCCACCACCACCATGCGGCAGCTATCCACCCGCAGCAGTGCGTCAGCCACGCTCCCGCGCTCCACAGAGGCGGCTAAGTAAATGGGCTGTTTCGTGTCTTCTTCATCCACCACCGGCAGGTCTTCCAAATAATTCTTCTCTCCCCAGTAGCGGTCCGTGGCTCCGATCAATGGATGCACGGTGATGTTTTGATTTTGCAGGTAATCGTCTGAAAAACGCACATCCAGAGACTGTGACTGCCCTGGTAAAATGACCGTCGAAGAAGCCAAGGGCTGCGTGATCGAAGACTCGTTATCAAAAATGGCCTGCACCGAAAATTCCTTCCTGGTACCAGAACCTGTGCTCTCAGCATACAGCACGCGGTCTTCACGTGGAGTCACCCCATTCAGGCCCAAGAAGGCCTGCAAACGTGGCGTCTCCCCACCTGGGTCCAACATCACCAAAAGGCCCGCACGCTTCCCTTCCCAGTAGGCTTTCAGCATGGCAATCTCACGCTCAGACAAATCGTAACGTATCCCCACCAGCAAGAGGCCATCTGCATCCTCGGGCAGCTTGTTAATTTCAGCCAGATTCAGCGGCATCAATTTGAAGTTCAACTGACGCCCCAGCTCCCCCAGAGCTGCCATGGCATCCGCCAGAGCCGCATCAGTACGTGAGCCTTTGCCGACGACGAGGTAGAACTTCCGGCCATCCCCTTCGATCAAATTCATCAAGGCCGAAGTCACTGCATCTTCACCACGAAATTCCTTGATCGGGCGGGAGGCTTCGGTGCCAGTATCACGAATGACCATGTCTTCTTCCCGAATGAACCGCGTGCGACTGCCAACACGAATCACAATGCCATTTTGATCCAGTGCTAGCCCCGTTTCTGCTTTCAGGGACTCCGCACGGTCAATGTCCCGCAGTGGATCAATCGAACGCACCTTGATCCGTCCACGACCATTGATGCGATATTCTTCCACCAGCGCCTGGACATCTGGATAGACCTTTGAATCTCGTGCAAACACATTGGCAATGAAGACTTCCTTAGAAAGCGTGCTCAGATAATTCAGCGTGAACGAGCTGAGCGTGTAGCTCTGCTGCGGGCTCAAATCCCACCGCGTGTGATAGCGATAACTCAGGCGATTCACCCCAAAAAAGATGGCGAAGATCAGGAGCACCTGCATCGCCACATTCAGGCCGATTCCCCACCTTTTAGGCAGGGACGAAGGTGGAGATGGCTTAGAATCTGGCGTGGAATCAGGCATTGCAACGAAGAGCAAAAAAGGGGTCGGCTAAGATATCAAGATCTCCATCGGCGGAATTCCACCACCTGATGGGTCAAGGCCAAGAAAAGCAGCGCTAAACTGGTGTAATAAACCAAAGGGCGGGTGTCAATGAGGCCACTGGTAAAGGTGCGGATGTGCTCACGACTGGCAAAGTAGTTGGTAATATCCACAAACGTCTCAGACACCTGACGTCCGACAACGCTGATAAAAAGACCAAGGAGAAAGTGGAGAAGGCTGGCCGTGAAGGACATCACCGCCGCGATGATCTGATTGGAAGTCAGTGCCGAGGCTAGGCAACCCATGGCCAGATTAAACAGACCCATGGCAAAAAGGATGAGGTAACTGCCTTTCAAAGCACCTAAAGGCATTTCGATCTGACCGACGCTGATCCAATCCAGCAGCTCGAAATTCAAATAGCTAGGCACCCACAGCACGCAGTAGATGACCACCGAGGCCATGTATTTGGCCCAGACTACCTGCCAGGCACTCACGGGTGCCGTGAACAGCGTCTCAAAGGTGCCCATCTTTTTTTCTTCCGAAAACAGACGCATGGTCAGCAGCGGAAAGACAAAAAAATAGGACAACCAGAACCAGATGGCATCGAACGTCCAAGTCACAATGGACCCCTCGCTCGGAGCACTTTCCAGCAGAGACAAGGCCGCACGCAGACAAAAGCCATTCACGACCATGATCAGCGCCAAGACAATATCGGCCCTGGGCGACACAAAAAACGCCCGCAGTTCCTTTTTAAGCAATACCCAAAAAATTC
>JAOZVT010001117.1 GCA_025869455.1 Prosthecobacter sp. | reverse complement strand
CTCAATCTTTCAGCCATCGCCCGCACGCCAGAGCAACTGCCCGCCGCCATCACCGCCACCTGCAATATCCTCACCGACGGTTTAGAAAAACTCTCTGACATCATCACCCAGCATTACTTCAGTCATGCCACCCGCAGGATCGAATGACGGCATGACCCAGTGGCGCAGATGTGATCTCCACATTCAGCGACTCTCCCCATTTTACGAGGTTTAACTTTCACCTCACCGCTCAACTTTTTTCAGCTACCCTCCCCTGCCCGTGCGCTACAACATCATCCATCGCACCATCTACAACTATGAAAGCCCGGTCACGGTCGGTCATTACACGGCGCGATTGGAGCCCCGGGCGCTGCCCTTTCAGGAATGCCCCTGGCATGAACTGACCATCCGCCCAGAGCCCGTGCAGCGCTCCGAGAGATCTGACTACTACGGCAACACCAGCGTGTACTTTGAGATCGAAGGTGCCCACCAAAAGTTGGAAGTCATCGCCCGCAGCCTCGTCGAAGTGGAGCGTGCCGACTACTTTGATCCCACCAAAACGCCCACTTGGGAAACCATCCGCGATGCCTGCCGGAATGATGTCTATAATGCAGCCACTCCTGCTGGTGAGCTAACCTTTGCTTCTACTTTGATTCCCGTTGGCCCCAAATTTGCCGACTACGCACGCCCCTCCTTCCCACCAAAGCGGCCCATTTTGGAAGCCGTCTGTGACCTAAATCGCCGGATCAACGAAGACTTCATTTTCGATCCCACCGCCACCGATTATGCCACCCCCGTGGAAGAAGCCTTGGAAAAACGGCGCGGTGTCTGCCAAGACTTTGCCCAGGTCATGATCGCCTGCATCCGTTCACTCGGCCTGCCAGCGCGCTACGTCAGCGGCTACCTGGAAACCCTCCCCCCTCCGGGTCAGGTGAAACTCGTTGGGGCAGATGCCTCCCACGCCTGGGTCTCTGTTTACTGCGGCGAAGTCTGCGGCTGGATGGATGCCGACCCCACCAACAACGTCCTACCTTCAGAACGCCATATCACCGTCGCCTGGGGACGCGATTTCAGTGACGTCAGCCCCCTGCGCGGTGTCACCATTGGCGCGGGGGAGCAGAGGCTTCTCGTCGCCGTGGATGTCATGCCGGACCTTGACTGAGCCAAGACACCTCGTTTCTAACCATGATGGAACTCCACCGTCATCCCTGCGGTCTTTTTTACTCACGCCAATTCGCCGAATACCTGCAGCAAAAGCAGGCGGCAGAAGAGGCTGCGCATCCGGGTAAACTCATGGCGCTGGAGTATGTACGCTGCCGCGAAGGTGACCAAGCGGGCGCAGCCTGGTGGCGTCTCAGTTGGGTTCCCCTCATCAGCACGCCCACAGAAAGCTGCCAACTCATCGGCGAGACGGAAGTCATCATTCCCCGTCAAACCCAGCGCGGCCTCACGAATCGACTCCTCCATTTTGAAGAGGGCCAAGTGGTGGTGAAAAACTAGACCGATAGTTTCGGTGTCGGACAACGGTTTATGATTCGTCATGAAACGTCGTTCACTCCTCACCGCCGCCGCCACCGTCATTGCCGCACCTTATGTTAGGTCGCAGAGCAAGACCACCCTGCAAGGCAGCGTCATCGGCCACGGCTCCCACCGCTATCAGGTGGACCTGGAATGGTGCCGGGCTAAGCGTGAGCAACACCCCGTGAAAGACTGTCATGAAATGGTCATGGACGCGCAGAAACGCCTCCTCATGATCACCAACGAGGCCCGCAACAACATCCTGATTTTCGACAAAGAAGGCCACGTGCTGGATGCCTGGACCCTGAAACTAAAAGCAGGTCACGGCCTAACCTTGGATGCGCGTGATGGTCAGGAATACCTCTACCTCTGTGACCCTGCTGGCGGAGCCGTGGTCAAGACCACCCTCAAAGGAGAAGTCCTGCTGAAACTGCCACATGCCAAAGATTGCGGAGCCTATGATGAAACCACCAAATACGCCCCCACAGAGGCCGCTGTGGCTCCGAATGGAGACATCTACGTGGCGGATGGCTACGGCTCACAATACATCCTGCACTTTAACGCCCAGGGAAAATTCATCCGCAAATTTGGCGGGCTCAGCACCCAGGCCATGAATGCAGGCAAGTTCATGCAAGCCCATGGCGTGACCATAGATCAACGCGGCCCAGAACCCCTCGTGCTCTGCACCGAGCGCGTCCGCAATGAGTTCCACTGGTACACACTGGCTGGCCAGTATGTCCGCTCCGTCTATCTGCCCGGTGCCTTCATGAGCCGCCCCGTCATCGCAGGGGACCTCCTGCTCTCCGGCGTCTGCTTTGGCATGAAGCCGGGAGACTTCCGCATGTGGCGGGAGCGGGGTTTCATCATCGTCCTGGATAAAGACAACCGAGTCATCTCCGCCCCTGGCGGTCACGCCCCCGAGTATGAAGGAGACCAGGTCAAACTCCTCCTGCAAGACCAGCCCGTCTTCCGCAATGTCCATGACGTTTGCATGGATGACACAGGCGACCTCTATGCCTGCCAATGGAATGCCGACCAAGTCTATCCCTACAAACTCAGGCGCGTGTAATACGTTTTAACCTCCGGGCCGAGTGTTATAGGCATGGAGCACAGGCATCCTGCCTGTGTCTGCTGCCACAGAGTGGCACACGTTTATTAGACCGGCCTTTCAGGCCGGGAGGAGCATGGTTGCATATCTCAAGGCAAAGCGTCGCAGAGTGACGCCCGAACCCGCCGCCAAGACAGAGCCGTCAGATCTGGGGGAGAAGCGACCTGTTCGCGTGTCGCTCTGCGACACCTTTTTGGGCCTAACATTGAATGCGTTATCCGGCCTTG
>JAOZVT010001116.1 GCA_025869455.1 Prosthecobacter sp. | reverse complement strand
CCCCTATGCAGTCTGTCTCGCATTCATCCCTTCATTCCTCTTCTCGGCCCGGCTTCACGCTCGTCCTCACATTAATTGTACTGTCCGCCATCACGCTTCTGGTATTGGGGCTTTTTGCTAACGTCACCAGCGAGTCCAGTACCGCCACGAACTATGACAATGCCTTCCGTGCACAGACGGCCGTGCGTTCTGGTTTATCCCGTGTGGAAGCCCTGCTCAAACAAGGGACGTGGAGTGATGACTACTTGGTATTGGAACACATGCAGAATCCGCCCCCTGTTGGGTCAACTCCGACCGATGAGCAATGGCGGAACCGCCGTCCAGTCTTGACCTTGGCTCGGGCTAAAGTCACCGGAGACACCACGGGTACAGCCTACGCGACGGAATGGGAATACACGCCTCTCACATCAGGTGTGAATCCGCCTGCCAATACCACCGGCACCCCTTCCTTGCCAACAACAGCCTTGGCTGCCAAAGAAGACGCAAATACCAAAGCTGCAAATATAACCGCCGAGGGACTGCCCAAGCGACTTCCCTGGCAACCCACTCAAGATAGCTACTGGGAGGTGATCTACGAAGACCAAGATGCCGATGGCGACCCCAAAACACCAGCGGTCAAAGTGCCCGTCGCCAGATACTGCTTTCAGGTGGAGGACTTGCAGGGACTGCTAAGCCTGGATCACGCTGGAAATCCAGGAGATGCTATTGAGGAGGCTACTGGCATGCTTAGTCGCCCGCATGAACGTGAAAAAATAGAGGTGTTTGAAAAGGTGGATGATGCCAGCGATACACCACGCCGCTGGTATGCTGGCCTAGCCCCAGGCTTGCGCACGCCCGATGATGATCCATTAACGGACGATCGAAAATGGGGAATGAGTCAGGCTGCGCTTTACAGCCTGATTGATCCAACTTCGGCCGCAGACACCAGCGTCATTGATAATCAAATTATGGTCGCTCGTCATACGCAGCGCAGCGGCTCTCCCACCCAGGTGGCCTCGCTTCTTTTAAGCCCAGACTCCTGGAAGCCCATCCTCATGAAAGAGGACATCGCCAATCCCTGGCCTACATGGCTAGAACGCACTCCCATTGAAACGAACCCAGACGGAACTCAAATCACAGATGTCGATACAGGGCGACTTCAAGATTCACCGGCTCGCAGACTTGAAGAGAATACCATCACAGGATTAAAGCCATACTACGAGTTGCCTCTTGTACCCGCAGAGACAGGAGTCTTCGCCAACCCGAGAGAACCTCGCATGAATCTGAATCGTGTGCTAACTCAGATTGAGCAGGGGACTTTGTCGCATGAAGACGCTGTTGAATTGATTGTTAGTCATATAGAAAAGCATTTGCCGACTCCAAGTTCACCTTCCGCTAGTAAGCTGGAAGGTTTCTCCCAGAGAAGTGGAGCGTTCCCTTTTCCATTTCGGGCCAGTGGCACGCAGAGTTCTACACAAACACGTGACTCTTGTGCCAATTATCTGCGGACCCTTGCTGCAAGTATCATCGACTATGCGGACACCGACTGCCTACCAACGGTCATGTTACCCACATCTGAAAGCGGTGCTGTCAATACCATCGCCTATCGGGGTTGTGATAGTTATCCGGTCGTGAATGAGCAGTTTTTGGTGCATCGCTATGAAAGCGTACGTCAGCAAGATGGGCGGAATTTGGCCCGCTATTCGCTGACCTTCATGTACGAATTCTGGAACATGAGCAACCGACCTGTCAGCGGTCAGTTTGAGGCCGAGTATTTGGCCAAATCCAGTGTTTCACCGCCTGGTAACCGTCGGTTGGATAACAGCTTTGATTTGATCATCGCAAATCCACCAACGGGTGGAGCTGGTTCTCGATGGATGAGCCTGTATGAACCGACCAATGGAGTCGCTGATGTCAATAAGGGCACCGTCACATTTCAGCCGAATGAATACAAGGTGTTGACGACTCTGCCCGTCACATTCGAGTTTGATATAGGTCCCGCACTTTTGACTCCTGCAAAGACAATCACCACGGACAAGGATGTCGCCAGTGGCTACCGAATTCGTTTTCAACCAAGCCAATCCGCTCAAAATCCAGATCTTTTTGGAAGCACCAGCGAGTCGTCTGGGACCGCCTCCATGACTGTCATTGATGCGAGCGGTGGCACCGTGGAGCACAATGATCGTACCTGTGACCGCACCTCTTCTGTCGATCAATGGGCTACAACGGCGACTTTGCCCGGCAGTGGATATGGTACATTTAACAATTTTATTGCCAATAACGTTGGGGATCCAAGGTCTGCGTTTTTTATTAAAGACGTGCAGTCGCTTTCAGCTTACGAAACGAATGCCAGTCCATGGGGGCGAAATATACGCAGTGGTATCTCTAGTGATGTGATCTATAAGACGGCTTATCCGTCACGTTGGCCTGACCGGGGCCATGATACGCAGACTGGTACCACGACACCAGGATCTAGGGACCGCCATCCTGTCCATCCGGCTATTCAGGCTAAACGCCCACCGATCGAGCCAAATAAAGCCCCGATGCGAATTTCAAATGCGGGTCGGTATTTTAGTGAAAGTGAATTGGGTAATATTTTTGACCCGCTTTTCTGGGATCCTAACAGCGGAGGGAATGGCAACAACCCCCTTTCAAATATGGCTGCTTGGGAGTTGTTTTGGAACATTGGTGTACAAAGTCCAGCGCCCTTTTCATTCATGTGTGGCGGGCAAACTCTACGCATCGGTCGCCCTGAACATCGCTTGTTTAGACCCGGTAGTTTAGGTGTTGGTCAAACCTCTCGTAAGCTTTGTGCTTCTACACTTCTGGACCTTTTCCACTGTGGGGTGTCAAACGTCGGG
>JAOZVT010001115.1 GCA_025869455.1 Prosthecobacter sp. | reverse complement strand
ATTCAGAATGGCTTCATCTATAACGATTTATGCCTAACCATGTATGGATTAATGGTGAGGGATTCTCTGTCTCTGAGCACTAAACCAAGCTCATGTAGGCTTGTGTCAAAGCCATTATCGTTCGACAAACAAACCTTAAGAACCATTGTGGTGCATCTGCTTCTAATTTATTGGAGAGGTGTGTTCGGAAACGAAGACTTTGAATATCATAAAATGAAAGTATCACCTGTTATTCTCGCCCTTTTCTCCGCAGCGCTAACGCTGTTGCTTTCTGTCAGTCATGCACAGGCTGGAGGCTGGTCCACCCATGCCTGGACGGGGGATGAAAGTACGGGGATCACCGCAGGCAAAACGGCGTGGGCGTATCGCTTCGGCACGGGTGAAGATGCTACCGTTAATGGGGTATCTGTTCCTGTGATCACCACCAATAATGCCAGCATTGCAGGGAAGGTGGCTTTCAGCAACTTTGCGGAAATTATTGCTTTCTCAGATTCTAATAATCTCACGGTCCTGGGCGGCACGGGCAGTGCTCTCATGGCTTCTCGCTTCACTTATGGTGGGGTTCCTATGGAGACAGTGACCGTTTCTAGTCAAAGCCTCACGGCGGGTCAGACATACCAGGTTTCTTTCTTCAGCGTTGGCTGGGATGGTGATGCTGGCGATGCACGCCAAGTGAAATTTGTCTCTGGGGCCGATGAACTGAGTGTGAATCAAAATATGTTCGGCGGAAATCATGGCCTGCGCGTGGACTATACTTTTACCGCCACGGGTGGTGACATGACTTTTAATATCCAGGTGGATAACGCGATGAATCGTACCCTGCATCTCTATGCGGTAGCATTGAATCAAAACATCGTCTTTTCCACGGCTGACAGCGGCGCGGGCTCTTTGCGGGATGTCATTGCGGCTGCTCCGGCAGGTTCTGTCGTCACGTTTGCTCCAGAGTTGAATGGTCAGACCATCACTCTGGCTAGCCAGATTACTCTAACGAAAGATGTCAGCCTTGATGCCAGCAGCTTGAGCAGCGGCATCACCATCAGTGGTGGGCACGCGACACGGTTGTTCATCGTCAATAGTGGTCAGTCGGTGGCTATGCATAGCCTGACTCTGGCTAATGGACAGGTTTTAAATGATAGTGGTGGGGCGATCTATCACCGCGGGGCGTCGCTGATCATGACTCAATGCTCACTTATCGGTAATAAGGCTAGTGCATTTGGCGGCGCCATTTATGCAAATGGTGATCAAACTTTATTGCAGGGCTGTACACTCGCAGAAAATACGGCAAGGCGAGGAGGCTCCATTTACAGTTACACGAAGCTGTCCGGAAAAGTCACCCGACTGGAGCAGTGTACCATCACCCGAAATTCAGGCACGGAGATAGGCGGAGGGATCTATAATTATGAAGGTCTTCTGGAGATTCACCAATGTACAATCACGGATAACAAAGCACCTGATGAGTGGGGGGCTGGGGTATGCAGCTTTGGAGATAAGTTGACGGAAACCCGGGTAGGAAATTCCATCGTGTCTGGGAACATCCCGAGCGATGTGGATTACACCACGTACTCCAGCAAATCTATCAATAGCTTCGTCGGTCTGGGCGGGAACATTATAGGTGATGGTAATGCGGTGGATGAGTTCTCAAAATTAGGAGGAATAATAGGTAACGCGGACCCTCGACTGGCAAGGCTGGGAGACTACGGTGGTCTGACTCAGACCATGCCACCGCTGGCGGGAAGTGCGGTGATAGATGCCAGTGGCACGGAAGACCCCGGTGGCACAGACCAGCGCGGCCTGCCCAGGTTTACAGATGGGAACGCCGATGGTACCGCCGCCCTGGATGCTGGGGCGGCAGAGGCGAGAACCGCTTTGATCGTGACTACTGCGGCAGATTCCGGGCCAGGTTCCTTGCGTCAAACGATTGCGGATGCGCCATCTGGTTCAGTCATTTACTTTGATGAAACTGTCTTCCTGGGGGGAGAGTCTGCCACCATCACTTATGCGCCTGGCAGTGCGCAGATCACGATAGATAAACAGCTCCAGATTGATGGCAGCAATATCTCTGGTGGGGTGACACTGAATGCGGCGGCAAGTGAGGGGAACCGGAAACGTGTCATGGAGATCAGCCATACGGGAGATGTGACGCTGATCGGGCTGACACTCACTGGAGGTTATATGGATGGTGATGGTGGCGGGCTGCAAAACTACGGGCAGGCGTACTTACTTCGTTGTCGCCTAACGAATAATACGGCTACGAATTATGGGGGTGCCGTTTTTAGCTATTCAGTTTATGATCTAACACAGGTCGAACTGCGGCAATGTAGTGTAGATGGAAATCGGGCTTTGGTGACTGGTGCGGGCTTGTTTAATTGGGCGGCTAATAGCCATGATGCAGACATGACGCTTGAAGGCTGTACCGTCACAGGAAACGAAACGACAGGTGTTGCTGGTGGGCTCTACAACTATTCTGATTCGGCTCAAGCGACGCTGAACGCCTCGCAGTGTACGATTGCCAACAATGAGGCAAGCCTTGGAGGAGGTTGCCTCAATTGGAGTTACAATTCTGCTGTGTCGGTCTGCGAGTTAACGAACTGCACGATCTCTGGAAATACTGCGAGCGTACAAGAAGGGGGAGGACTCTGTAGCATAGCAGATGGAGCAAGCTCGACGATCATCCTGAGTAACACGATTGTATCTGGAAATACAGCATCCACTTCTGGGAATGGGCCAGACATTGGCCAACTTAATGGTAGTATCACCTCTAATGGTGGGAATTTCATTGGGAAGACGGGTGGCTCTAGCGTGGCCTGGCTGGAGACGGACCAGAAGGGCACGGCGGCTGCACCCATTGATCCC
>JAOZVT010001114.1 GCA_025869455.1 Prosthecobacter sp. | reverse complement strand
CGAGTCGTGTCCTGGAAGGAAGCAGCCGAGATGAAGGACTCTGTTTCGAGGGAGGCCTTCGTGATGCCCAGAAGTACGGGTTCGGCCTCAGCAGGCTTACCACCTTCTTCAGACACACGCTCGTTCTCTCTCTCGAACTCGGTGCGATCCACTTGGTCACCCCACAGGAATTCAGTATCGCCTGTTTCAGTGATTTTCACCTTACGAAGCATCTGGCGGATGATGATCTCCACATGCTTATCGTTGATGTCCACACCCTGGGCACGATACACTTCCTGCACTTCGTTAACCAAATGTTCACGCAGGGCTTGAGGCCCAAGAATCTCAAGGATTTCATGAGGAACGACAGGTCCGTCAGTGAGCTGGTCCCCTTTGGTCACAATGTCGCCATTGAAGACAAGGATGTGCTTACTACGAGGGATGAGATGCTCTTCCTGCTGGCCAGATTTCGGATCAGTGACCATCACGCGTCGCTTGCCACGGACCAGACCACCGATTTCCACCGTGCCGTCAATACGAGCGATTTCGCAAGCGTCTTTCGGTTTACGAGCTTCGAAAAGCTCGGCCACACGTGGAAGACCACCAGTAATGTCCTTCGTCTTACTCGCCTTACGCGGTGTCTTAGCGAGGGTCGTACCAGCTTCGACTTTCTCACCGTTTTTCACGTTGATGTGAGCGCCGGCAGGGATGGTGTAGCTAGCCAGAACCTCATGTGTTTTGGCATTGGTCACCACTACCTGTGGGTGAAGGTCTTCCTTGTGCTCAATAACGACGGTTTCTTCGTTGCCTGTGGATTCGTTCTTCTCTTTCGTGAAGGTAATGCCCGCGATCATGTCACGGAATTCGATCTTACCTGCACGCTCAGTGATGATCGGCATGTTGTAAGGATCCCATGTGACAATTTGCTCACCCTTCTTGACCACCGAGCCATCAGGCTTCGCGATGATGGCACCGAGCACCAGCTTATGGCTTTCAAGTTCGCGGCCATCTTCATCGACGATAGCAAGCATACCATTCTTCGTCAGAGCAATCCACTGCCCTTCAGGAGTCTGCACGGTACGCATGTCGATGATCTTCAGAATACCAGCGTTCTTGACATTGATGAACGGCTGTTTGAAGGCACCCACGGCCACACCACCCACGTGGAAGGTACGCATGGTCAACTGCGTTCCGGGTTCACCGATGGACTGAGCGGCAACGATGCCGACAGCTTCACCGATTTTCACCAGACGGCTTGTTGCCAAGCTGAGACCATAGCACATGGCGCAGCAACCGCGTTTGCTTTCGCAAGTCAAGACCGAGCGGATCTTCAGCTTCTCCACACCGATTTTCGTCAGGTGATTCGCTTCTTTTTCCAGCACTAACTGGTTAGCCGAAATGATGGTCTCTTTCGTGACTGGGTCATGAATGGTTTCACAGCTTGTGCGGCCATAAACACGGGTCTTCAAGTCCACCACTTCTTCGTCACCTTGATAGATGGAAGCCAGGGTAATGCCGTTAACCGTTCCGCAGTCACCTTCGGTCACGATCACGTCCTGAGAAACGTCCACCAGCTTACGAGTCATGTAACCAGAGTCAGCCGTTTTAAGAGCCGTATCTGCCAGACCTTTACGAGCACCGTGAGTCGAGATGAAGTATTCGAGCACGCTCAGACCTTCACGGAAGTTCGAGGTAATCGGACGTTCGATGATCTCACCAGAAGGCTTAGCCATCAGACCACGCATCCCGCCGAGCTGTTTGATCTGCGTACGGTTACCACGAGCACCCGAGGTGACCATCACGTAAAGTGGGTTATGGTGTTTCTTACCTTCGTTGTATTCCAAAGTACGGAACACTTCGTCAGCCGTCACGTCACCAGCCTGGGTCCAGACGTCAATGATCTTCTGTGAGCGCTCACCTTGAGTGATGAGACCACGACGGTGGAGTTTTTCCACGTCTTCGATCTCTTTGTAAGCTTTTTCCAACGTGCCTTTTTTGGCCGCAGGAATGACCATGTCCGTGATACCAATGGAACAGCCGGAGCGCGTTGCTTCGCGGAAGCCCAATGATTTCAGGCGATCCAGACAAGCTACGGTTTCCTTCTGACCCACGGTTTGGAAACAGCGCCAGATGATGTCTGAAATTTGTTTCTTACCAACGGTGTTGTTGATGAAACCCAACTTCTCAGGCCAGATTTCATTGAAACGGACACGACCAGCGGTGGTCTCGATGAAAGTCTTCTCGGCATCACCAAAGGCGCGCTTAGGCTGCTGATAGTCAGGGTTACGATAACGCACCTTGTCGTTCAGACCCAAAGCCCCTTCAGTCAGAGCAAATTCCACTTCAGCAGGATCATTGAAGATCGGCAGGCGCTCTGGGGTATCCCCCTTCTTCGCCTTATCCGCTGCCGTTGGGAATTCACGCAGGTAGGTGAGGAAGTAGCAACCCAGAGGGATGTCCTGGGAAGGCGTCATGATCGGCTTACCGCTGGCAGGGCTGAACAAGTTGTTCGGCGCGAGCATGAGCAGGCGAGCTTCCAACTGAGCTTCCACAGAAAGTGGCACGTGAACAGCCATCTGGTCACCGTCAAAGTCAGCATTGTAAGCACCGCAAACAAGAGGATGCACGCGGATAGCTTCACCTTCGATCAGCTTCGGTTCAAAGGCTTGAATAGAGAGACGGTGAAGAGTCGGCGCACGGTTCAGGAGAACTGGGTGACCTTTGGTCACTTCGTCCAAGATATCCCAAACTTCCGGCGTACGACGCTCAATCATCTTCTTAGCCGAGCGCACGGTGTGCACCAAGCCCATTTCTTTGAGACGGCGAATGATGAATGGCTCGAACAGGACGAGAGCCATCTTCTTCGGCAGACCGCACTGG
>JAOZVT010001113.1 GCA_025869455.1 Prosthecobacter sp. | reverse complement strand
GCTCCATTTCGTAACGACGCTGTGCCGTAGCAAAACGAGTCTCTGCCTGGGCCATCTTGGAGCGATTCGCCCGGACGGTCCGTTGTAGCTTCGTTAGAGCTTCACGATAACCAGAAAGAAGCTGCGCACATTGTTTGGAAAACGCATATTTCTTGAACAGATCCAACTCTGTCTCAGCCGTTTTCACAGCCAGGGAAACCTTTTCGAAGGTCAACTGATCATTCTCCAACTGCGTTTTGGAAATGAAATCCCGCGCGGCTAGGCGCTGAGAGGCTTCCACCTTCTGTTTAGCCACAGCCAATTCAGATTTTCTCAGCAACAACTCATCTTCCAACTGACGCAGCTTCTGCTGGGATTCGCCATCTCCGCCCAATTCACCTTCCAAGAAGGGCGAAAAATCAATGCGGTCAGACATGGAGCGCCCCACCGTTTTCCGCAGAGGGCTCTTGCTGTCCTTTTTGCTTTCACCCACCGCTGTAATGTCCGTGCCAGCTTCCAACTGGGCATTCGCCTGAGATTCCAACGCGTCGGAAAATTTATCGAATTCCGCAGCGTCCTTCGGCAACTGACTGTCCACCAGAATCTTGACCGTCAGTTCACGACCCAGATATTTTTCGAAATCCATCAGCGCAAAAATCGCCGTTTCTTTCATGTCACGCACCAGACTCTGGTTCTCACTGCGCTGAATTTCACGGCCTTCATCCGCATCAATGTAAGCCGCAACCGTGGACTGAAACTGGATCTCGTGATCCTGAATCCGTGTTTTCAGGTCAGAGTTATCCAACTCGACCAACACTTTCCCCTCTTTCACATCCTCTTCAGTCACAAGGTAACCTTCCGGAATGATGCTCAAAATTTTGGTCGGCGTTTCAATCTCCGACTTGAGCTCAAAATTCTGCAACGCACGGATTTCCCCCCCTTGGAGGACATTGATCTGAAGCGGACCTTTTTGCACCGAAAAGGTAGGGACATCTTCTCCCTGCGTCGATGAGCCGGACGAAAGAAAACTCACCGTAGCGATGACCGCCACTGCGACTCCTCCATAGATCCAAATATTAGACTTCACCATTTTAGGACTCTCCCTTCGGTTTTTCTTTAGTCAATACGTCCACCCACGTCCCATCTGTCTCAATGTATAGACCTCCCATATCACTCCACAGCCTCAAGCGGGAGATGACATGGTCAATCAAGGTGGAAACTTCCAAATCTCGGGCGACGATCAGACGATCCTGAGATTCCACAATATCACGCGCGGTTCCCTGGCCTTCCTCCATCAAAGCCTCTTCGATTTCTAGACGTTTTTGCGCCAACGCCAAGCCCTTCTGAGCCAAGTCATACTGCTTCCGCGCCACCTCCAGCCCACGCCAGTCACTGCGGATGGTGTTGCGCAATTGCTCTTCAGCAAGCTCAAGCTCACGCTGAGAACGCTGCTCCGAAATTTGGGCTGACCGCAGGCTGTTACGCTCAGGTTTGGTGTTCAGATTCAGGTCAATCTCAAACCCGGCAGCTACACGCCGCTGCTTCGGATTCAACTCCAAACCGGGATTGTTGTTGGGGGTGCCTATTTCGTATCCCACCAAGGCATTCACTGTGGGCAGAGTCTGCTGATGGGCGATCTTGACCTTACGGCTGCTGTCCTGCAACCGATCACGCTCGTTATAAATATCCAACCGGGTGATCAAGGCGGTATCCAAAGCCTGTTGTAAGTTCCCCTGAGGATCAACGACCTGCAATTTCTTCAATTCATCCTTCGCCAGAACGATCTTTTCAGTCACCGGCAGGCCGAGCGCAATTTTCAAATCATCCAATTGCTCTTCATAGTTACGCACCGCATTGATGCTGTTCCGCTCATAGGTGATCTGCCCCTGCTCGATCTGCTTCAGACTGGACTGAGAGCGTAAGTTGGCAGCGGCGAGTGCCTTTTCACGCTCAATGGAAGTAATGGCAGCCTTGTAGGCGACAAAGCGGTTTCGCGCCGCCTCACGGGCCTGAATAACCCGAAAATACTGGGTCGCAATGGTCACCGCGAAATCTTTACGATACTGGGTAAAATCCCGGATAGCATATAAAACATCTCTCTCATCCTGGCGAAGCGGCTCAGAGGCAGCCAGCACACCTGCCCCACGGAGCAAAGGTTGGCCAAGGGCCACAGCCGCCCGTGAATCACTCAAGCTATGTATTCCACCCGTGAAAAAACGAGTGAAGTCCGTGGTCAAATCCATGGCTAACCGCGCCCCTGTCTTCATCAGATAATCAAAAGCCAACCCGCCATCCGTGCTCAGGGTTGAGGTGCGTACTAGCTTATTGACGCCCGTTTTGACCTGGGTTTCAGAATAAATAGCCCCACCACTACCATCCAAGATCGGCCCAAATTCTTGACGCGTTAGGGTCAAATTCAAGGCACTGAGGTACACCAGTTCTTTGCGTGAGAGATAAGTGCGATTGCGATGTACGGCAAAATCCAGCGCATCCGCCAGACTCACCACTCGTGCATCCTTCTCAATATGTGCCCGTTCCCCCAGGAATGCGTCGATTTCCGCGCTCTTCATCAGCACATCCAGCTTCACTGGCAGTGGCGGAGTGATATCCAGAAGCGTATCATCTTCAGAGCCTGCAACGGCTTGGGACTTTTTGCCAATGATGCCAAAGACCTCCCGATCGGCTGACTTTTTAAAGTACCCTTCAGAGCAACCCGAAAGCACACAAATCCCCACCAAAGTGGCGACAGAATGAAATGGATGGGAGCAAAAACGAAAAGTCATGGGTGACAGCATAATTGGCAAACCGTCCGCACCATTGGTTGTTAGGGCAGACAGGCAGAACTTTGGGGGGAGATATTATACGATCAAAAAAACCCGCTC
>JAOZVT010001112.1 GCA_025869455.1 Prosthecobacter sp. | reverse complement strand
GGTCGCTGCCAGTTTATACCCCCTCCTTCTTCACCGAAGCGAGGGGGTTTTTTTTTGATCATTCTTTAATTGCAGACCCAACAGATATACTTTATCGGGAATTACTCATGACACCTGAAGAACTTGAATCCATTAACACTCGCTTAGCGGGTGCATCTCCACTGGAAATCATCCGCTGGGCCATTGATCAGGCTCCTGAGGCTGCGTTGGTCACCACAAATTTTCGTCCTTATGAAGCGGTGATTTTGCATTTGGCGACTCAGGTGTTGCCTAACATCCCTGCACTTTGGATTGATCACGGCACCAACCTTCCTGAAACGTACGTTTTTGCTGAGAAGTGCCGGGAGAAACTGCAATTAAACCTTCAGGCGTACCTGCCAAAAATGACAGCCGCTCATTGGCTGGCTGTGAATGGTGGCCAAGTGCCGATGCCAGATGAGGTGGAGCGCGTGGAGTCATTCAGTCGCATTATGAAATTGGAGCCTTTTGAACGTGGAATGACGGAGCTAGCTCCGAAAGTCTGGATCACGGCCCTGCGTAAAGAACAAAACCCACAGCGTGCGGCTACTCTGCAGCCTGTCATGTGGGACGCCAAGTTCCAGTGCCTGAAGGTCAATCCTATCTTGGAATGGACTCCTGTGGAAATGGACGCTTACTTAACAGAGCACGATCTGCCGAATGAACGCACCTATTATGATCCAGCCAAAGGTGATGAAAAACACGAGTGCGGGTTGCATGCCAAGCTAGTCACTGACAAACAGTAAATTCCCATCCAGATTTCTTTCCCGACCGAATGTCTTCCATCACGCATCTTCAATTCCTGGAAAGCGAAGCGATCTTTATCCTTCGTGAAACCGCAGCCCAGTTCCAAAAACCAGCTCTCCTATTTTCTGGCGGCAAAGACTCCATCGTGATGGCTTGGCTGGCGCGGAAAGCTTTCTATCCTTCAAAGTTACCTTTCTCTCTTCTGCATGTGGATACAGGGCATAACTTCCCTGAAGCCATGACTTATCGTGATTGGTTCGTCGAGGAAATCGGTGCCCAGTTAGTCGTCGGAAGTGTCCAAAAAAGCATCGATGAAGGGCGCTCTCAGGAGGAAAAGGGCATCAATGCTAGCCGTAACAAGCTGCAGACCGTCACACTGCTTGATACCATTGAAGAACATCAGTTTGATGCTTGCCTAGGTGGTGGCCGCCGTGATGAAGAGAAAGCACGTGCGAAAGAACGCTTCTTCAGTCATCGCGATGAGTTCGGTCAATGGGACCCAAAGAACCAGCGCCCAGAACTCTGGAACATTTTCAACGGTCGCAAACACTTCGGTGAGCACTTCCGCGTGTTCCCACTCAGCAACTGGACGGAAATGGACATCTGGCAGTACATCCGCCAGGAAAACATCCCGCTTCCAAGTCTCTACTTTAGCCACAAACGCAAGATCATCGAGCGTCATGGCCAGCTCCTCGATACTGAAACGGGCTTCATTCCGCTACTGGATGAAGAGAAACCCCACGTGAAGGAAATGGTCATTCGTTTCCGCACTGTAGGAGATGCCACCTGCACCGGGGCTGTCGAAAGCACCGCCAGCACCATTGACGACATCGTCGCCGAAGTGGCCGCAGCACGTCAGACGGAACGCGGTACACGCGCTGATGACAAGCGCTCCGAAACCGCCATGGAAGACCGCAAGAAGGAAGGCTATTTTTGATCGCCACACGAGAATCATTCGACCCGCACCTAACTATTTCTGATCACATGGACGTTCTCGTCAACCCAACTGAATCCTCTCTTCTTCGTTTCACCACTGCTGGCAGTGTGGACGATGGCAAAAGCACCCTCATTGGCCGCTTGTTATATGATTCTAAATCCATCTTTGAGGATCAGCTCCTCGCAGTGGAAGAATCTTCCAAACGGCGCGGTGATGCGCACGTCAACCTCGCCCTGTTGACCGATGGTCTGCGTGCCGAGCGCGAACAGGGCATCACCATTGATGTGGCCTACCGTTATTTCGCCACACCAAAGCGGAAGTTCATCATCGCAGATACACCAGGCCACATTCAGTACACTCGTAACATGGTCACGGGTGCTTCCACAGCTGACTTGGCCATCATCCTGATTGATGCCCGACTAGGAGTCATTGAACAGACGATGCGCCACACCTACCTAGCAGCACTGCTTCGCATCAGTCATGTCGTTTTGGCGGTGAATAAGATGGACCTCGTGGACTTTGACGAAGCGGTTTATAACAAAATTGTGGCGGACTACATGGCTTTTGCTGGTGGGTTGGAAAACTTGCCGAAGATTCAGCCTATTCCGATGAGTGCATTGAATGGCGACAATGTTGTCGATCGTTCCGAAAGCACCCCTTGGTATGATGGCCCGAGCTTGCTCGAACATCTGGAGACTGTGCAGGTTCATGCTGAAACCGCTGCAGATGCTGCCCGCTTCCCTGTCCAGTGGGTCATTCGTCCGATCTCTGACAAGTCTGACGATAAATTAGGCAACCTTCACGACTATCGCGGTTTCGCAGGTCGCATGGCCAGCGGTACTTTCCGCGTCGGTGATGAAGTCATTGCGTATCCATCGGCCATCAAGTCGCACATCACGGGTATTCATACCTTTGAGGGGCCGCAGGAAGAAGCCATTCCGCAGCTCAGTTATAGCCTGACCTTGGCGGATGAAATCGACACCAGCCGTGGGGGTATGATTGTCAAAGCTAGCGAGCCTACTGAGACTAACCAAGAGTTTGATGCCATGATTTGCTGGTTTGCAGATAAGAAGACACTGAAACCACGCAGTCGTTTTCATCTCCGCCATACCACCAATGAGGTGCGCGCCGTGGTGACCGATGTTCTCTACAAGGTGAACATCAGCACTCTGGAAAAG
>JAOZVT010001111.1 GCA_025869455.1 Prosthecobacter sp. | reverse complement strand
CAAGATTTCCCTGAAATCCGAAGTAGGTAAGGGTAGCAGATTTTTCATTTCACTGTCCTCACCACCTCCTTCCCCCTCTTAAATCATGAGCCACAAACGAGAAACAGTCATCCTGGTCGCCGATGATGATGCTGGTCACGCGCTCCTGATCGAAAAGAACCTAAAGAGAGCTGCCCTGGGCAATCACATTGAGCGGTTTGAGGATGGCCAGCAAGTGCTGGATTTTTTATTCTGTCGAGGAGAGCGGAAGCGCGAATGTGAGACATCCTATCTGCTACTATTAGACATCCGAATGCCCAAGGTGGACGGAGTGGAGGTACTGCGCCAACTCAAGGAGGATGAAGAACTGCGCAAACTACCTGTCATCATGCTGACCACAACGGATGATCCCCGCGAAGTGGTACGCTGCCACGCCTTGGGATGCAGCCATTACGTCGTCAAACCCGTGGATTACATCCAGTTTGCTGAGGTGATTGCTAGGATGGGAAACTTCATCATGCTAGTCAAGGTTCCACAGCTAAACCACCTCCCGTGAAACGACTCATGGCAGTCACTGAACAGTCTCCAACCATCCTGATCATTGATGATGACAAGGGACTGGCCCGTATCATCGAAAAAAAGCTGAATCGAGAAGGGTTTTCCACTTCGGTTGCACTGTCAGGACAGGAAGCACTAGCATGGCTGGAAGATCATACCCCTGCCCTCATGCTGGTGGATCTGAATCTGCCAGATTTTACTGGAAAGGATCTCATTGACAGGATTGAGCTGACAGGACGGGCTGGACCTTTCATCATCATTACTGGCCAGGGGGATGAAAGGGTGGCCGTGGAAATGATGAAGCGCGGGGCCATGGACTACCTCATCAAGGATGTGGAGTTTTTAGAATTCGTCCCGGCAGTGGTTCATCGTGCGCTTGGCTACATTGAGGACAAAAAGCAGTTGGCGGCTGCCGAAGTGGATCGCAAACGGTTGGAGAAGGAAATTTTGGAAATCAGTGAGCGCGAGCAGCAGCGGATTGGCCAAGATCTGCATGACGACCTCGGCCAGCAACTGGCCGGCATCTGGTGCCTTTCCCGTGTATTGGAAAGCAGCCTAGCCGCTCAGAATTCACCTGAAACCAAAAATGCGGCCAAAATCTCCACTCTGCTCAAGGATGCGCTTGCCCTAACCCGCAGTCTGGCACGCGGGCTTCAGCCGATTTGGCTGGAAGCTGGTGGACTGGCCGCCGCACTGGATGACCTCAAGCAACGGAGTTCTCAGATGTTTCGGGTAGAGTGCCACTGCGAATGCCCGCCAGTGCTGGACATGGATAGCAAGGCAACGGCACACCTCTTCCGTATTGCACAGGAAGCAGTGACCAATGCGATCAAGCACGGCCAGACAAAGGAAATTGAGATTCGGATTTCATCCAATCCCCACAACACCCTTCTTACCGTAAAAGATTACGGCAAAGGCATGACTGCGCCAACACTGGAAAATATGGGAATGGGCCTACGTATCATGAAGTACCGGGCTGCCATCATTGGAGGTATTCTTTCCATTAAGAGCAATCAAAACGGACGAGGCACTGTGGTAACCTGCACAATTCCTTCTAACGCCAGAAAATCTTAAAACCACCGCAGCGCCCATGGCCTCCAGACCGACTTCCCAGGACGAAATGCAGCCGCTCAAAAAAGTGTTCATTGTAGATGACCATCCCGTGTTCCGTGACGGACTCGTCCGCATCGTCAGCCAGATCCCCGGCCTAGTGGTCTGCGGAGAGGCGGACAATGCCTCCCAGGCCTTTACCCACATCTCGCAATTGAACCCCCATCTCGTGCTGATGGACATCGGACTGCCAGGCAAAGGCGGGCTGGAACTCTTGCAGGATGTCCATGCCATTTTACCAGAACTCCCCGTATTGGTGATCTCCATGCACGATGAAAATATCTACGCTGAGCGTGTTCTGAGGGCGGGCGGAAGAGGTTATATCATGAAGCAGGAAGGACCCGAAAAGATGACCGAGGCTATCGCCAAGATTCTCGACGGCCATGTCTATGTCAGTGATCAAATATCAGTCACTCTTCTGGACGCCCTTTCCAGACCCAAAGCTTCGGCATCCATCCTCGGTAAGCTCACGGATCGTGAGCTTGAGGTCCTGCGCCTCACGGGTCAGGGTAAAGACAACCGAGACATTGCGGCAGAGCTTCACATCAGCCTGAAAACAGTGGACACTCATCGCGCTCATCTGAGGGAAAAGTTGGGCCTGAAAAACAGTACTGAACTCATCCACTACGCCGTACGCTGGGTCGGTGACCAAGTTTGATCCAGGTGTCGGCGGATGAACGCAAAACCTGAGGCCGTCTCAGCCAAAGGATGAGCATGCACGGGAGCTTCCTCCCATTGCCACGAATAGTGGCATAGCTACGCTCGCGGTCATGAATTCTGCTTCCATTGCTCCAACTATTGATGCCACCTGCGAGACTTTTCATCCCAAGACACTTCGTGTGATGGCCTTGTATGATGATCTGAAGGCGCAAGAAAATGCGCATGCAGCCCTGGAAGCCTTGATGAAAGCCTGCGGCAGCCGAGTCCAGATCGAAAGTCGCGCCTGGAATTTTAATATGCTCACCCGTCTGGACCTTCGACATGCCAGCGCCCGAATTGCCTCAAGTGCCGATCTAATGATTGTGGCAGCCCAACCGTCAGCGGCACTTCCTGCGCATGTGAAGTCATGGATGACCACCTGCCTACGGCAGCACAGCAACACCCTGCCTGCCCTTATGGCCGCCGATGAAGAGTGTTTTAGAAAACCATCAGGGAACCAGTCGGCCTTGATCTGTGAACTCCTAGCCATTGCAGCCACCTGGAGCACACGCCTGCTCTGCAACCAAGAGTTCAAT
>JAOZVT010001110.1 GCA_025869455.1 Prosthecobacter sp. | reverse complement strand
TGCCTGCGATTTCAGGATCCGCATTCGTCGCCGTCAACGCATAGACCACCCCGCGTTCGGTGATGGAAGCACCACCATCCGAAGTCACATTACCGCCCAAGGTCGCGCTGTTGTGAGTCACACTCGCACTCGTCGGCGTTGTCACCGTCGGCGCGGAAGCGGAGCCTGAGGGAATAGGTGACGCCTTCATTCCAAACCAGTGAAAGGGAGCTCCATTCGTGTTGGCTCGGGTAGCCGCGCCTAATTCCACACCGTCGGGCAATAGTTTCTGAATAAGATCAGCCACGGGGTAACCCAGATTTGTGAGATAAGTCAGATCGGTGCTAGCTCCCGTTGAAGTCAATTTGAAGACCCCAGAGACAGATGTGGTGGCAGATTTAGTGAAGAAGGCATCGGGAGCGAATCCAAAGCCCGTGAGTTCCCGATTGTCAGTAGCATTACCAACATAGGTACCCACGTTGAAGAGTCCCGCCGTGTTTTTCATGGCAAGATAGTAGTAGGTGACGCCAGAGGCATTCACCATGGTGTTGGTACCGACTTCAAAGCCATCCGAACTGATCGCCTGGACATAGTCTGCTTTGGCAGAAGTTCCTGTCCATGGAAGGCTTGTGTCTCCGCTCATGGTGGAAGTTCGGTAAGAACTGCCCGCTGGGGATGTGCCACCATCAAATTGCGCACGTGCAATGACCCAGACAAGATCGGGCTGGAAACCAACCCCCGTGATACCGCGATTATCACCGCCGTTCCCCACATAAGAACCTGTTTTGATTTTCCCTGCTACATCCTTGATGGCTAACCAATGAATCGTGGTGCCTGACTCATTAACGGCAGCATCTGCTCCGAGGGTAAAGCCCCCTGAGTTCAAACCTGTAATGCCATCAGCATAAACCGCCGCGTTCGCCATGGCGGATGAATCGGTCATCCCAGCCACCCGGACGACGGCATGTTGCTGGGTGGCGGGAGAAGAAAGCGCACCGTTTTTCACCATCACAAACGTCGGCGTCACCGTGGGGATGGAGATCGTGCGTGCGCTCCCATTGCCAACAAAGGAGCCTTGAAAGATAGCCTCATCGGCCACCGGAGCCGAAGTGGTAAAGCTAATTTCACTGCCGTAGTTCGTGCCTTCGCTATTGATGGCGTAGGCGCGAACATAGATCAGCGTGCTGGCTGGCAAGCTAGTCACCGTGGCGCTGAAGGTACCCGTGCCGCTGCCATTGGCCACTTTGTTATTGGCCGTTGTGGGGGCTGGGGAAGTACCCCAAACAATGCCGCGATCAGACACCGCAGCACCACCGTCTGAAGTGACCTCACCGCCCAAAGTGGCGCTGGAGGATGTCACATCACTCTGAGTGGCCGTGGTCACGGTAGCGAGGGAGGCGGCTCCTGCATCACGGAAATTGATCGCATTGACGTTATCTACCCCCACAGCATAACCAATCGTGTAAATGCCGCTCGTTTCGATGCGGAACATATCAATGCCGATAAAGGCGGAGTTTCCAGAAACCGTGTAAGTCGTTAATGAGCTGGAGCTGTATGAAGCCGATGGCAAATTTTGGACCAACTCAGCACTGGCAACAGGGTTCCCATCCCGATACCCCACCAGTTTGACGGGAATGGGTGTCGCATCTGTCACTGGAGTGCCATTAATAACAGCACCGTCCACGACAATATCCACCGCCTGAAGGTCAAAGATCTTACCGTCATTGGCAGATAGCTCCAAGGCTTCGAGTGCCGTCGCGCCCGCATTACTGTAACCATAAACCAAGGGAGTCTGTGCGGTAAACGGCTCAATCCCGATTCCGCAGTCCACTGCGTTTGTGACTGCAATCACTCGGATGTCCCAACCTTGCACACTATTCCCCACCAAGCCGGGAGCTGCGGCTGACTGAACTGGACCCGTGATTTCGATAAAGGTGTTGTTGTAGTAAAGCGCGTCAAAAGTCGTGATCCCTTCAATCGGCGTGTAGGCTGGCGGGAGCGGAAACTCGGTCGTGTTATCGAATTCCCAATTCGCACGATTATTGATCAAGGCACGCAAAGCGGCGGCGGTTCCAGTCAGAGGACCTCTGTAAATAGCATCGTCATTTTCTGTGCCACCAATGAACAATGCCAAGGCATTGACTCCATCAGCGCCCAGAGCATCTGGCAAAGCCGTACGAAGTGTCGATGCTCCAGCCGACCCTGCACCATCCCAATCCGCTGCTGTTGTAACCGTCCCTGTGGTTTCCAAATTAGCATGGATACCGGTGAGGAAAACGGGGGAGGCGATCGTGCCTTGATAGGCAAAGAGCTGATCTCCAGCAGAAGACAGGTCGAAATCATTTACTCCATCGGTTACAGAGACCGTACCAACAGTCGCCGACATCGCAGGCTGACGCCGAATCGTGACTTGGCTACCCAAAGTCATGTCTGTGGAACTAGTCCAAGTCAGCTCATTTTCAAATTCAGTACGAAATCCCGTGCTATCATCCCAGCCTCGGTCCGTGAATTTGATCACGGTGCCCGAATCGATGTCCTTCAACAAAATGAAGGAGAAGCTGTCGTTTGTGGATTCAGAATTGTACCCTGTAAAGGCAATATCTCCAGCGGAGAGCGATGTGGCTGCGCGGAGGCTAACGGTGCTTAATAAGCAAAAGACTGCTAGCGAGAGTAGAGTGAAGTATTTCATCGATAATATACGGTTCTTTGCTTGGTGAATAAATTAGTCCTGAACGCGCAGACGGAACTCGCCCGTGCCGCTGGTGACTGAAACGGCCACATCGTAAACCGAAGTGCTCACAGGTGTGACTCCGGTGACGGTGCCCACAATGTCACTGCCACCGACTGGCGTGACGACAAAGCGACCCACCGCCACGCCTGTGACAGGCTCTGAATAGGTGACCCGGAAGGTGACGGAGGAGGTGGAGA
>JAOZVT010001109.1 GCA_025869455.1 Prosthecobacter sp. | reverse complement strand
CCATTCACCTTGTTGGGCGCGGGATTTTTCCAGAATGAACTGGGGGCGGAGCTTGCGTGCCTGGGCCAAAGACTGAATGACGGCACGGTAAGCCGGGCGTTCGTCGTTTTGCACATACGAGATGATCTGCTGCCGGAGTTCGGGTCCGATGGCCTGGAGGAGTTGTTGGGCTTTCATTCGCCTGAATTCAATGAGGGTTGGAAGTGGGCGAGCTTGCTACCATGCCCGTTGGTCAGAGGCAACAGGCAATCGCAATCTCCCAGGAGGATCATTTCCGCTGAAAACGCCGAGAAATGAAAAACGGCGCATACAAGATGCTGTAAAAAAGGCCACAGAGCAGGATCAAGCTGCCGATGTACCAAGGCCACGGCCCGAGCGCGTCCATGAGGCTGGCTTGCTCGGGCTTATGGCAAAGGAAGGCGTAATTGGTTCCGAGTAGCTGATTGATGCCACCTATGACAAAGGCGTAGCCAAGTGTCATGGCGACGATTCTGGGGACTGACCATTCGCGCGGTTTACAGTTCATGGAAATCACCAGATGCAAAGCCGTTACGACAACGCCTCCATGCAGCAGAAAGAAAACGAAAAAGCGAGGGTCTGGGAAATCGACCTTGAGATTCGGGGTGATTAAGCCCTGCAAGGTCCCGGCTAGTCCAAAGTAGTAAACGATTTCTGCAGCCAGCCGATTCCGTGTCAGCAGGGCGATACCGCCAGCCATGCCAGCGATGTCACATAAATGAAAAGGCAATGCATTGTCCCAGCTCAAGGTGCCCGCCTGCCAGTGGGAAAGTGCGGAGATAGGCCAGTCTAAAAGTAGCAGTATGGCCAAAAAATGCTCAAGCCATAGGGCGGCGGGTTTTTGATTTCGACGTAGAAAGGTCAGTGAAATCAGCAGTGCCGCACAGATCCCCAAAGCAGAGAGGTGACTGGGGCCAAAGGCGTGAAATGGGAGGGGCATAAGGGCAGAGTAAGGGATTCTATAAAAATGCCAAGAGGTGCAACATGCGAGAATGGGCAGCAAAAGGGCTCATTTTTTTCGGAGATGATGTTTTGTGTACTGAAGGAGGCTTGATAGTCGCCAAGGTCTGTGGCTTGATGTCGCGCATGAAAAATCCACCGGTGAATGTCATCGAACTCTGTCAGGCTCTCGTGCGCATTCCATCGGTGAATCCTGATGGTGATCCTGGCTGTGATCAAACAGGTGAAGCTGCGTGCGCCGCCTATGTGGGCGAGTTTTTAGCCGCCAGTGGAGCCGCCGTAGAATTGGACGAAGTGGAGCCAAATCGACCGAATGTGATCGGTCGCTTCCCGACTGACCCGAGCGCGGATGGAAAACCGAAACCGCGAATCGTTTTTGCGCCACACACGGACACGGTGAGTGTGGGCGGAATGACGATTGATCCTTTTAGCGGTGAACTCCGTGAGGGGCGTGTTTGGGGACGTGGGGCAAGCGATACAAAAGGGCCGATGGCCTCCATGCTGTGGGCACTCCATGAGATGCGGGCTGATATTCCTGCCTTGCCCGTGGAGGTACACTTTGCGGGCTTCATGTCGGAAGAGTCTGCTCAACTTGGGTCGCAACATTTTGCCCGCACACACGGCCCGTATGATTTCGCGATCATTGGAGAACCGACGGACTTAAAGACCGTGCATAAACATAAAGGCTGTCTTTGGGCAGATGTGCATACCACCGGGGTGGCTGTGCACGGCTCGATTCCTGAAAAAGGAGTGAACGCCATTGTGAAAATGTCGGTGCTTATTCAGGCTCTGGATACGGAGTTTCGGCAGATCTTGAAGGATGTCGGTGGAGAAGATGAATGGTTAGGCTGTAGTTCCATCAATCTAGGCATGATTCGTGGTGGGACACGCTCTAACATTGTGGCGGATCAATGTGTGCTGCGTGTGGATATGCGAACGACGCCGGGGTTGAATCATGCAGGTGGCGCTGTTCAAGTTTTGACAGATTTTGTTAGGCGTATTGATCCTTCGGCGTCGGTGGAACCACTGCCTGAGACTTTTCCTTTGGACACAGATGCACAAAATCCTTTCGTGCAGAGATTGATCGAGTGTGGATCTGAAGTGACGGGGGCACCTTGGTTTTGTGATGCTGCATTTCTCGCTGCTGGTGGGACGCCTGCTGTGGCGATTGGTCCAGGTAGCATTGCCCAAGCTCATACGAAGGATGAATACATTGCAGCGGATGATCTTGAGTCAGGGGTGGACTTCTTTGTGAAGTTCCTCAAGAGTTGGAAGGCCTAACTTAATGCGATACAAGGTGTCTATTGTCTGCCTGCCTATCTTGAGCGTTTGCTGCGCGCTGACGCTGATCAGTTGTGTATCTCCGCGCTACGTGAAGCCTGAGGCAAGGGAAGGACGCGTTTTTCATCCGGCACAGCCACCCGCAAGTGGTACACAAAAATGGAATCCAATCTGGTGGGTGGGGAATGCTGATGACCCAGTGCCACCGGACTGGTATCGCCCAGGTCAGTCCATGCGGAGCATGTTATGGCAGTTGCGCAATCCTCTGCATAACTTCACGTTTTATGTGATTGGTGTTCATGATAAAGATTTTGTTAGGCGCGGTATTTCTCCGCAATCTGTTTTTCGTCCCAAGGGCGGTTGGAATTGGACGGTGATTGAGCGTGGTTGGTTACGCCTTCCCTTTGTTAGCTATGAAGGGAAACATGTGCGCTGGTATGCACTGTGGCGTGAAAAAGGGAATTTTGGTTTAAAGTTTCATCGTCGCCGAAAGGACTAACCATAAACTGTTCATGCTGAACCAATAGCGTGACAATTGAAGCTTGTTTGGGATTCTTAAGTGCCCAACTTGAAGTGTGATTGCTATGGAAATTAGCAGGTTGACACGGGTAATAAGACCGCCACTATACGCGTCCCTTTGGCGGAAGCGTATTCCTAC
>JAOZVT010001108.1 GCA_025869455.1 Prosthecobacter sp. | reverse complement strand
GTGGGGCTCCTGCACTGAAGGGTGCGACCAAACCTTCCGCAATGATCCATTGGCCTGTGTATTCGGGGCTGTTTTCGCGTAGATAAAGATTGCCTGCGCCTGTTTTGAAAATATTGCCATCCCCGGTCAAATACCCTCCGTCATCATTGACCTGAAGGGTATTGCGATTGACGTCGATGATGGTGGCGGCCTCGAAGCCTGTTTTACCATTGCTTTCAAACCTCAGCACACCTCGCATTAAGATACCTCGGTTATCATCACTATTTTCAGAGACATTAAAAGTGCTGCCCGCTTCAAAGGTGATCCACTCATTGAAGAAGACATTGGAGGTGATGCCAGAAGCGCTTGCTGGACTGATGTCCAGGGTTGCCCCACTACGAACAATGGTGCCGTCAAGGAACGCATCGTTGGTGCCAAAAGCGTTGATGACGGAATTATTGGGCACTGCTACGTCGGGTGCCCAACTTAAGGTTCCTTCTTTGATGTCCAAGAGACCAGCGAAGTTTTGATTGGCCACTTGTGTTAGGAGCAGTGTGCCAAGCCCTGTTTTATCCAGGCGACCAACCGCTGGATTGGCGGCGTAATTGGAGATCACATTGGGTTCAGCATCGATGAAGCCGCCATAGGTGACAATGGCTGAAGCATCGACATTGATTTCACCTCCGTTGCCTCCCAGCATGATGCCTCGGTTCGTGTCAATGGTAGTGCTGGCTGTGAAGCGGAGGGCACCGCCATTAAAGTAGAGATTGCTAGCGTCTGTGGATGCTGGAGTAGCGCCCAATTTAGAGATGTCATCCACAACGAGTGTGCCGCCATTCAGGAAGGTGCCTCCTGCATAAGTGTTGGCACTGCCAGTGAGAATCAGGTCGCCAGATCCAGCTTTTACCAAAGCGGTGCCACCGTTGTCCACAATGTTGGAAGCGATTGTGAGAGTGTCTCTTCCGAACTGATGGATAATTAGATCCGTCCCCGCAGATGTGGTTAAGTCACCTCCTGTGATCAGTTTGGTTGAACCGAGAGTGGCTACGGCAGAACTGACCATGATGCCACCACTGGTGACTTCGAGACCACCTGCATCTACCGTTAGAGTGCTTGCTCCATCATGGTCGAAATGCAGAGTGTTAACCGCTATGCCCAGGCCTGTTGTTCCTGTAAATCCGGTGGCATTTTCACTGACATCGTTTCCGTTAGTCCAGGTGGAGACATCATCCGTGTTTTCACGGGTTAGGCTTCCTGCTAGTGAATCGATGTCCTCGGTTCCTGTGATGGTAGCAAAGTCTAGGGCATTGATTGTGTAAGAAGCAGATGAGGCATCATATGTGTAGGTGTCTCCATAAGTGGCCCAAGCAATGGCGCTGCCCGTGGCAGGTAGGCTGCTTCCAGCTTTTCCCTCTAAAGTAATGGCTGAAGTGCCACCATTGCTGTTTTCGACAAAGTGGAGGGTGCCTCCAGACGAACGAAGAAGATCAATGGTCGAGTCACCGATGTTCAGGGTGGTGGTGCGACCAGCATCCGAAGTTACGATGATGTCTGTGGCACCTGGACGCACCTCGATGGTGCCTGTGGGAACCGTCGAGGAGCCGCCAACTGCGGTTCCGGTGAAGTTTTCCGTTTCATTGCCGACGGAGCCGATGCCGTCTAATTCGATGCCACCTCCCGCAAAGATCACCATGGCTCCATTATCAAAGCGAGTATTGGTCGCTGCACCATAATTGGTTAAGCGGAGAAGACCTCCGGAAAGATTGACTTGCTCGACATCTCCTGCGTTAGAACCATTTTGGCCGTTGAAATTGACGACCCCGCGTCCGATTTTTGTGAACGAAGTGTGAACGTCGCTATCGACATCATCCAATCTGAAATCCAGATTCACGGTGCCGCCACCAGCTGCATAGAGTGATAGGTCACGGGTGTGGGAACGTGCCGAATCCGAAGACTGGTAAACAATGCGTTCTGTGCCATTACCGAAGGTGACCGTGCCGGATGTATTCGTACCAGCCAGCATGACGTTTCCGAGATCGTTGTAGTTGTCACTGCCGCCGTTGGCACCGATGTCAATGCGGTCAATATTCAGCTTCTGTCCATCTTTGGTGAGAATGAATGAGACGTTGCCAGTGTTGGTTGATGAACTGCCACTGATCCGCATGCCACTTTGACTGTTGGTGGGAGTAATGGCTGAGGCCGCATCATCTGTCCAAAAGTTGCCCTCACCTTCATAGCGTAGATAACCGCGTTCTAGGAGGATGTTACCTGCCGCATTCCATTGATTGCGGACATTGACGACAACTTGGTTATTACCCGTGACTTGAAAGCGAAGGAGTTCGTTTTCTGTGGCACCTGAAACGGCCGTTCCAGCACCGTTAATATTATCCTGAAAAGTGCCATTGATATTGATGATCCCTGAACTAGACCCATTCGTGGAAACGATGCGTGCATCATTGAGAGAGGTGTCTGAGGAAAGGGGATTGCTGGCTAAGGCACCATAGATCAATCCATCCAGATTCAGCGTGTCTCCGGTGTTAACATTGATGTAGGGGGTGTAAACAAGATTTCCGAGGTCATCGACATTATCGACGATGATGTTTCCTTTGAACGTGTTGTTGCCAGCATTACTTTTTAGCACAGTGCGGGATGTGTCCAAAACTCCAATGCGTAGATCCACCGTATCAGGCAGCACCGTGCCCAGTTCCAGATAAAGGGAGCCGCTACCGTGAGTTTGCACCAAGGTGGAATTACCTAAGCCGCCTGAGTCGCGCACATCGAGGATGCCTTCTGCAATATTGGTTGTGCCTGAGTAGCTGTTAGTGTTGTCAAAATAGATTGTTTGGGCACCTGCTTTTGTTAGGCCTCCCGTGCCTGTGATCTCTGT
>JAOZVT010001107.1 GCA_025869455.1 Prosthecobacter sp. | reverse complement strand
GTGTTCGTGCTCATGGAGGAGCCGTAAGTACCGAAGACCTCCGCCCGATGCTGAAAGATGTACAGCCCAGCTAACACGGATACGCCCAAACTGACCATCAACAGCATTTGTTTCACAATACCCCGAGCAAAAGCCAATCCCGCCAGAAAGGCGACCAAGACAAGCCCCCCCGACGTCATGCTGCCCCCAGAGAAAGTGCGTTTCACACTTTCTATGAGGCCGCTGAGATCCGGCAGGCTAAGGGCGATGTCGTGCATGCTGTGCCATCAAACGGGGTCGGATACGTCGCTGCAAGCCGTTTGTGTCAGATTAGACTGTATTTCGCCAGAAGCACGGCGCGCACCTCACCTCCTCGGAGAGGCTTCTTCGATCAAGCTCGCAGGGTTCAATGCTGCGCCTTTGAGAAAAGTCCCGTCGTAGTGGCGATGCAGATCATCCTCAGTCCACATCTTGCGGTCAGGCCCTGCACTGCGGATATCAATGCGATCATGAGCAAGGGTGTGGAAGTAAAGCGGTATATCCCAGCGATCAATGATCTGGCCCTGCGAATTGAAGATCTGGCTTTTATCTGAGACGAAGCGCAATTGGTCCCGATTTTTTCCACGCAAGGCCGCCGCGAATTCCTCATTCGCCCCCATGCGGAAAGGTGAATCTCCTTTGACCAGCAACATCAGATTGGAAACCGCGTGAAAGAGCGCATTCAGGTCTTCTTCAGGCCGCGCACTTTCCTGAGCGTAATTTTGCAGGATCTCATCTCCAGGCAGCCGACCAGTCTGATGGGCCTTTTGTTGCTCTTCCATGCCTTCCTGAATGGCCAGGCGGGAAGCTTCCTCCACGGCTAGCCACCGCCAGTTTTGAAACAGCAGAAATCCTGTGCCGATTAAAAACACCAAGCCCAATAGAACGATGAAGCGTTTCCTGGTCATGCTGTGGTGAGACGAAGTTCAGCGACTAAACTTAGAGCCTCCGCAGACCATCTTCCGTCATCGGATTCGGGATCTCCACATCCAGGTCGTCGATCCGGCGCAAGGTTTCAGCATCCAGAATCAAATCCGCTGCCTTCAGGCTTTCATTAAGCTGCTCCACTGTCGTGGCACCGATGAGGGTGGAGGCGACAAAGTTATGCTGTTTGCTCCAGGCCACGGACAATGTGGTCACCGTGGTGCCGATGTCAGCGGCGATTTGCTGCAATCTCGCGGTGGTGGCTAAGGTGCGCTCATTGACAAAGCGTTTCGCCATCTTCTTCTGACGCTCCCCACCGTTGACCAGGTAGTCACTGAAACGCGCCCCTTCAGGCAGGGCTCCATCATTGTATTTGCCAGTCAGAACACCTCCGCCCAACGGCGAATAAGGAAGCAGGCTCACCCCTTCCATACGGCACACTTGGGCCAGCTCGTTTTCGCAGCGACGATTGATCAGAGAGAAGTTGTTTTGCACCGTGTCAAAGCGGGCCAGATGATGTTTCTCAGAGGTCCACAGGTTCTTCATCAGCCCCCAACTGGTTTGATTGCTGCACCCGATGGCACGTACCTTTCCCTGCTTCACCAGTTCGGTCAGCGCCTCCAGCGTATCCTCCTGCCTCATGCCGTGGTCCGGCCAGTGGATTTGGTAAAGGTCAATGTAGTCCGTTTGCAAACGGCGCAGGCTGTCCTCACAGGCTCGCATGATTTGACGCCGATCCAGCGCGGTGAAGCCTCCACGCACAGGTGGGCGGAACCAACCGTGACCAGGCCCGGTGACTTTGGTGGCGATGATGGTCTGCTCGCGCGGTTTTGCCTTCAACCAGCGCCCGACTATCTGTTCGGTGACGCCATATCTCTCAGCACTAGGTGGCACGGGATAAATTTCCGCCGCGTCAAAGAAATCAATGCCTGCCTCCGTCGCACGATCCATGATCGCAAAGGAAGTCGCTTCATCGGCCTGGAGACCAAAGGTCATGGTTCCCAAGCAAATATCCGACACCACAATGCCACTTTGCCCAAGTCTTCTGCTGTCCATAGAGTGACGATGTTACGGAAAAGGTAGCCGTGAGCAACCACCTCTATGTGACAGAGTTTGTGACAAAAGCCGCCGCTTGCCCAGGGGAAAGGTCTCAAATGCGTGACGAAAGTGTCACACAGAGTGAGTACGTCTGTCACAAAATCCGGTCAATGTGACGTCGATGTCACTGAAAACACATCTCAACCCGTCAATCTTGTCTAAGTTGTCACATGGCGCACGCTGTGCGTTTGTGGTGCTTACGTTGGGAATTCTTTCCCTTCCTCCGCAGGTCTTTGCAGACAATGCGGCTCTCCTCAAACTCTTTGAGATCATGAAAGCCAAGGGCTCCATTACTCAGGAGGAATACGACACACTCGTGGTCGTGGCTCAGTCTGAAGAGTCCAAACCTGCCGCCCCGGTTGTCGCCGCCGCCCCCGCACCCTCGGCAGCGCGTTTGGAGCAAATGGAACGCCGAATCAGCGAAACCGAGGCTGACATGAAGGAGATCGATGCCCAGATCGCCGAAAGTCGGAAATCCCTGGCCGAGCTCGACAAACTCTCCTCTGAAACACCCAAAGAGCTCATGGAAAAAATGCTCGATGGCAAATGGTATGAAAACCTGAAAATGGGCGGTTACGCCCAGGTTCGTTACACCGCTCTTTATGGCGAGAATGCTCAGAACCTCAACGTCCCCAGTGACAAGTCCGTCAGCGACACTGAGTCTCTCATGATTCGCCGTGGCCGTTTGAAGGTCAGTGGAGACGTTTCAGATCACCTTTACATCTATGCCCAGACGGACTTCGCCGGTTCTACGGGGGGAGACTACACCCTCCAAATGCGTGATTTGTATGCAGACATTGCCCTGGATGCTGACAAGGAATTCCGCTTCCGCGTGGGTCAATCAAAAGTCCCCTATGGTTTTGTGAACATGCAGTCCAG
>JAOZVT010001106.1 GCA_025869455.1 Prosthecobacter sp. | reverse complement strand
GTCTGAATACTGCCTCTGCCACCCATGTCGTCCTAGCCAAGGTCGGCAATCCACAGCGTGATGAGCCGCTGCAAACCTCTAAGGAGGTCTTTCCGATTTCAGAAGAGGATCAGCCAACACTCACCGGGATCTTTTTGAAACCCTTCAAGAATCTCATGGCGCATCGCTTCACGCATCATTCATCGCTGGAGCAGCATGAAATGAATACCTGTGTGAAGGCCATTTTTGAAACCAAGGATGGGCTGTATGAGCGTGGGGTGGAGATCGCCAAACGTCTGTATTCAAAGTCGAATCACCCGAACATCAAAGCGGGGGATTTGTGCATTGCCCATATCAAGGAAGCTCAGATCGAAGACGAATTTGTGCAGGGTTTGTGCATCCTGAAATCTGAGAGTGTGGTGCCTTTCTTGAGCATTTCGACTCGCGATGGTGACCTGCAAATTTCCACGGAGCAGGGCATCAATCCGGATAAGATTGATAAGGGCTGCCTGATTCTGGATTACTGGTCCAAGAAAGGCTACTACGTCCTCACCTTTGACCGCAGTGGCAGCGATTCACGTTTCTGGGTGCGTGATTTCTTGGGCGTGGAGGCGGTGCCTGATGCAGCTTTCTTGACCAATGCGTATGCTAAGATGGCGGTGGATTTTCTGGAAGAAGACCAAAAGCCTGAAGCCGACACGCCCCCATGGGAAACCTGCAATGCGGCGCGTGATGCCTTAGAATACTTTGAAGAGCGGGAGAAATTTGACCTGCAAGAGTTTGAAGAAGAAGTGCTGAAGACGCCTGAAGCGAAAAGCAAGTTTCAGGAACATCGTGCACGTCTTGAGGAAGAGCAGGGGCAGCCTTTGGAAACTTCCTTTGATATCTCTAAGAAGGATGTGACGAAGGCGAAGAAGCGGATCAGTGCGGTTTTAAAGCTGGATACCGGGGTGGACATCCACGTGAAGTCCACTTTGTCCACGGAGCATGATCCCGTTTTGGAGCGTGGCTACGATGAGAAAAAGGGCATGAAGTTCATCAAGGTGTACTTCAACCGCGATATGTCATCCGCGCAGGCTTGACCCCGAATTCCGCACTGAATCGCGGAATCCGGCTTGAGTCGGGTTTTAGAGGTGCTCTTCTGAGAAGGGTACCTCTTATATTTTGGCCTAACTAACGATGCCGGGGACGAGGCGTGCCATTTCTTGTGGCAAGGGGAGCTGGAAAATGAGTTCCCGCTCATCGTCTGGATGCAGCAGTTTGAGGTAGCTGGCATGCAGGGCAATGCGTTTGATGGGGTCCGTTTTGGCTCCGTATTTGTCATCTCCAACGATGGGGCAGCCTGCGGCAGCGAGCTGGACACGGATCTGGTGCCGACGTCCTGTTTCCAGAGTGATTTCGGCTAGGCTACGATTAAAGGCGGTGCCCAGTAGTTTATAATGGGTGGTCGCTTCACGGGCGGTGGGGCTGGCGCGATCTGTGACAAAGACGCGGTGCGGCTGAGTTTCGTCAATGAAGCCTTTCAGGGTGCCTGAGTCGGCGGGGAGTTTACCTTCCACGATGGCGTGGTAACGCTTCTCCATGCGTGCCCAATTTTCTTGGAGCCAGTTTTTGGTTTCTTCAGATTTGGCTAAGGCGAGCAGGCCGGAGGTCTCCCGATCTAGACGGTGAACAATCCATAAACGATCTTTGCTGCCGTGGGTGCTTTCACGCAGGTACTCGGTCATGATGCGGAAGGCCGTCTTATCCCGTTCGGTGTCTGTGGCGATGGTGAGCAGATTGACCGGCTTACGAATAACCAAAAGTTCATCATCTTCATGGATGACACTCAGCCCGGCGGGCAGGGGCGTGGTGGGCGGTGGCGCTTTCTGTGGCTGGATGCTGACGACATCTCCCGCTTGCAGGGTGTGATCGTGTTTGGTGATTGCGTGACCGTTCACTTTGACGGCGCTGAAGCGTAGCCATTGCTTGATTTTGGTACGCTTGACCTCTGGCCATTGGGCAAGCAGAAAGGGAAGCAGCGGGGTGGATTCGGTGGCGGTCTTGGATGTCATTCTCCGGTTTTTCTAACAAGGCGAAACTGGCGCTGATACTTCAGCGGCGTCATGCCAATATGGCGATGAAAGTGCTGAGTGAAACTGCTTTGGTCACAGAAACCGAGATCTAGGACGACCTGGCTGATCTGTGCGTCTTCCAGTTGCAGCGCGTCACAGGCGGCCTGGATGCGCAGTTTCATGATGAAGTTCTGTGGGCTGACGCCAAAGGTTTCGACAAATTTGCGGTGCAACTGACGTGTGGAGAGATGCACCATGGCGGCGAGTTCTTCCACGGTGATGCGTTCGCGGAAGTGCTCGCGGATGTAAGTCAGGGCGCGCTCAATCTGGCGATAGGGGTGAACGGTCTGCGCGGCATGGCCGTAACTCTGCGTGGTGCCCATGAGGCCAATGAGGCGGCCACGCCGATCCCTGACCGGGAGTTTGTTGGTGATGAACCAGTCCGGGATGCCCTGGGAATTGAAGAACAGTTCCACGAGGTTTAGCCGGGCCTCACCACTGCGGAGGACTTCTTCATCATCCCGACGAAAATTTTCGGCGAGGCGTGTGGGGAAGAGGTCAAAGTCTTCTTTGCCGATCAAGTCAGACTCTTGCTTGAACCCGAGGCTTTCGACGAAGTGCTGGTTGGCGCAGACGATTTGAAAGCGGCTGTTTTTGGCAAAGAAGGAGATGCCGGGTAGGTGGTCTAACAAGCGATAGAACTGACTCTCTGGTGCCAGAGCGTGCAGGAAACGATCACGGAGTTGTTCAGGGCTGGGCATCTGTCATCTTCGCTACGAAGGGCGTCCTGACGCTAACTAGTCCTCCATCAATTTCACGGCCAAGCTGCGCATGACCTGCTGGTAGCTTTGATTGTTCAGCCGATCAAAAGCTTCGTCCAGATTGCGGAG
>JAOZVT010001105.1 GCA_025869455.1 Prosthecobacter sp. | reverse complement strand
GTGACCCTCAGCCTCCCGGGAGCATGGCTGCGAACCACGCGCGCGGGCGCCGCGCCTCATTCCACTTCAAGACCGCCTCCGGAAGCGCCCCTCATGAACGAAGCAATAGGAATATAAGCCTAGAAACTCTCGTTGTCAACTCGATTGTTAATGCGGCGAAGGACACTAAACTCACTCGAACATTTTGGGGGTGGTTGAATGTCAATGATACCAAAAGTATTTCTTTCGCTCTCCGGCAAAGATGAAAATTATGTAGAGACTGTTTCGAGGCATTTACCGGACGGCCTCGCGATTTTCTATAAGCGCAGCTTCGAGAATGGCCAGAACCTTATTGAGGCTATGGAGCAAGGTGTCGAGTCATCTTCGGTGTTTGTTTTTTTTGCCTCTCAAGAAGCGATAGATTCGTGCTGGGTAAAATTTGAGATAGATCGGGCGCGCATTCAGAAAATAATGCGACCAAATATTAGAATTCTCGTTTTTCCTCTTCTTAAGAGCGTTACACCATCGATGCTCCCCGAGTGGATGAGAGAGTTTTGGATATCGAACGCGGGACAAGCTCCGAAAGACGTCGCGCGCTACATAAGAAACATTCTGAAACTTGCCCCCATTGCTCCTCCAGCACTTGTCGCGGACGTATTCGGTAGAGGTCAATTGCTCGACTTCGCAAGGCAGCGAATGATGGCGGCAGTTGCTCTAACGTCTGCCGTACCGAACGTATTTATATTTGCTGGAATAGCAGGAATTGGGCGGAGGACGTTTGCTAGCTATTTCATGAAAGAAAGTCTGCAGGCCCTGCCGCAATTGAATTTTGGACCTGTCCTGCAACTGCCACAGTTCGCCGATCTTAGAGATTTGTATCGAGGTCTCCGGGCGGAGGTTGAAACTGATTTTTCTGCAGAGCGATACGAAAGGGATTTAAACGCATTCGAAGCAATGCAGCCGGCAGAGCAAGTGGTTGAGGTTGTTGAGAGCCTTTCTCACTTTGCCGAACTTGGACAAGCAGTATTTGCAATAACGGGAAGCGGACTTTTCGAGGATCGAGGACAACTTAAGTCTTGGGCCGCACATCTATTTGAGCAACTAGCTAACAAGCCAAACATTAAGCTGTGTCTTGTGTCCAACAGGCAACTTAGAGAGGAGTTCCTGATCCAATATGTAAACGTGCTGCAAATAAAAGTGCCGGAGCTTAAGGACGCAGACATTAAGGCGCTCATGACGGCGACGTCGCTTTTGTACGGAATCGCGCCTGTCTCCCCGAATGCGGTTTTGGTCCAGTCTATAGGTGGCCATCCGGATGTTGCCAGAGCCGCAATCCGACTGATCGCTCAAAAGGGGATGCAGTATTTAGAGAAGAAGCCGAGTACGCTATTCAGCATTCAAGAAGAAGTCCTGAGCGAGAATCTCGAAGTTGCTTTGCTTACACAGGTTCAGCAGGAAGTTTTGTGTATTTTAAGCTGGGTTCCTTCATTGAGCGGGAAAATCACTGAAGAAGTAATCAAGGCTCGGCATAAAATCTCTGAAATTGAATTTGCCGAAGCGTTAGAAGATTTGATCCTCGGTTGCTTAGTTCTTGTCGTGGAGAATAGTTTTGCAATTTCACCGGCCATACGAATTATGTTTCGTAGGAAATTTGGTCACGGTCCAGCCGGTCTGATCGAGAAATTTTCAAAAGTTCTTTCCGAGGCATGGAAACATTCGTTAGAGATTGGTGAGTTCAGCGCAGAGCTGTTTGACGCGTTTGTATTCATGCATGCCTTGGAAGGAAAATCTCTTCCCGTCGCTCTTAGAAACCTTTTGTTGCCGTCTACCCTGCAAGAAGTTGTCAAAGAAGCTTACGCAAGGGGGCGCGATGATGAAGATGCTGATTCGTTGAAGCGTGTGACCTCTTGGGGTGGAATAGCCGAACATATTCGGATGGACGACAATGTTCGGGAAGAGATTCTTTCCACCGTAAGCTTGGCGCATATCAGACTCTCTGAATTCAGAGAGGCAGAAGAAATAATTGATCTCTTTGATAAAAAAGGCTTTCGCTCGAGCGCTTTTCTGAGAGGCTTCATGCTGCGAAGGCAGGGGAAATTCAGCGAGGCGCTGCCTCTACTTAAGGAAGCTGTTAGAAGAAGAAAATATTTCCGAGCTGCAGTCCACGAGCTGGCTACCTGTTTTTTAAGGCTCAGGATGAACAAGGAACTCAGCGAACTCGTAAGAGAGCACAGGGATATTATCGATGATAGCGCTCAACTTCTGGATTTCAGGATTTCCACGTTAATCGCGGCCGGGAGGCTTGAAGATGCGCGGAGCGCCATTCGGAAACTGAGTTCATTGCCGGACGACGAAGGGCGCGCCACAATAAGAGAGGCTCAGATTCTAATTCAGAATAGAGAATATAGGCGTGCCGAAGGTCTTTTGACGTCATTAGTAGACAAGCGAATTGGGAGTGCAGTCGCGGTTCGTCGGTGGAGAGCTATCGCTGCAGCTAATTCTAACAACCTCGCTATGGCGAGGGCGGACATTGAATTTATCAGAGGTCGACCAGGTAGGCAGGAAGTGGTTCAACGGTTGGATCTTTATTTTGCGTTGGCTGAAGGTGATCTTGTAAAAGCAGAGGATTTGCTTCTGCAGATTAAAGCCTCCAGCCAAAACGACCTTTTGAGAGCGCGATATTTAGAAGCTAAGGCCGCAAAAATCGAACTTGGTCTTAGTGAGCGAGAATCTCTCATGTCAGAGGCTGCTGCCCTAAGGGCTCGAAACCTATCCATTAGTGAATTTGATTTCGAATAGTAGCGATGGACGTTCTGTTTTAAATACCCAGTCCAACTGAGTGCGGCGATGCGCTCTTGCCTTTGAACTTCCCCCGTTCCTCCGCGTTACCTCTCGCATGCGCCGGGTGACAACCGGCCGCAACGGGGATGATGGACGCAGCTTCTT
>JAOZVT010001104.1 GCA_025869455.1 Prosthecobacter sp. | reverse complement strand
GTTTTCTTTGCTTCGCGTGTCAAAATGTTAGGACGAAAGGTGGACAGTTATTTAAAGCGTCATTTGTTAGGTCGTGTGTATGCGACTTTGGTGTCGGAGATGCTTAGCATTCCCGTTTATGACTCGCAATGTGGTCTGAAATTGGTGCCGAGGCTTGCTTATGAAAAGGTTTCCAAATCGCTTCAGGTGAAAGGTTTTGCTTTCGATGTGGAGTTGATGGTGGCTCTTTTGGATTCTGGATG
Organism: Prosthecobacter sp.; assembly: GCA_025869455.1. Classification (GTDB taxonomy): domain Bacteria; phylum Verrucomicrobiota; class Verrucomicrobiia; order Verrucomicrobiales; family Verrucomicrobiaceae; genus Prosthecobacter. Next base: position 2,686 of record JAOZVT010001104.1, on the reverse strand, counting down.
TGAGATCGAGGAAGTACCTATAAATTGGCAAGAGATTGCAGGGGGAAAGGTGAGTCTGATTCGGGATTCTTGGCTTATGGCAATGGATGTCTGGGCTATTAAGAATCGGCGAGATATTGGTCGGATGTAGTTTATGCGTATTTTGCTGCTCAATCAGTGCTTTTACCCTGACCATGTGGCTACGGCTCAGTACCTGACCGATTTAGCTCTTGGTTTGAAAGAGGCTGGCCATGAGGTCACCGTGGTGGCTTCTTCCCGTGGGTATGACAGTCCTCTATTGCGGTTTCCGATAAAGGAATCATGGCGTGGTATTGATATCCACAGGATCTGGACTCTGGGCCTTGGGAAAAAAGCAAAGTGGCGGCGTTATGTGGACTTCACTAGCTTTTGGATCAGTGCGATTTGGATTCTATTACGATTGCCTCGTTTTGACGTTACAGTCTGCTTGACGTCACCTCCATTGATTTCGGCCTTGGGGACTTTCTTTGCCTTGCTTAAGGGGGGCAAAACGGTGCCTTGGATCATGGATCTGAATCCAGATGAAGCCGTTGCGGCAGGGTGGTTGCGTGAGGGCAGTTTTCCTGTGCGTACCATGGATGCGATTCAGCGCTGGAGTTTTCGTCGCGCTGCGAGGATCATCGCTTTGGATCGCTTTATGTCGAAGCGGTTGATTGATAAGGGGGTGTCTCCTGAAGTGATTTATACTGCCCCGCCTTGGTCGCATGATGATGTCGTGAGATTTGATGCCGAGGGGAGAGGGGCTTTTAGAGCTGCGCATGGCCTAACCGATAAGTTTGTCGTGATGTATTCTGGCAATCATAGCCCATGTCACCCGCTTGATACTTTGCTGGAGGCAGCTCTTTCTCTGCGTGAGCATGTCCGCTTACATTTTCTTTTCGTAGGTGGTGGCAGTGAGTTTGAAAAGGTGCAGGCTTTTCGTGAACTGCACGGCTTGGCAAATATCACGACTTTGGGGTATCAACCCATGTCTGGATTAGCGGCCTCTCTTTCAGCAGCAGACCTGCATACTGTCGTTCTTGGGGCTGCGTTTGTGGGGCTTGTCCATCCATGCAAAATATACAATATTTTAGCCTTGGGGATTCCCTTCTTAACGATTGGGCCGGATGAAAGTCATCTTCGGGATTTAGCTGGAAAGCTCTCGATAGATGGGTTTTGCTGGAATGCAAAAAATGGAGATGTAAGCGAAGTCGTTCGTCTATTGACTCAAGCGGCAGAGATTGGTTTTTGTGGTCCTTCGGTGGATGCTCAGAAGTTGGCAAAGGAGTTTTCTTTGAGTAGCCTGCGCTTCCAAATGATCCAAATGCTCGAAGAAGTTGGTAAATAAATTGGTATTCATGACAATGTTAGCGGTCTCTGGTTCTCCTAGCCAAGATGGGTCTGAATTTATCGGACCATTGATTCCACACTTCTTTTCGTGGCTTGAAATCCTGGCCTTTTATATCGGCTCATTGTTGCTGGCTTGGATTGGTACCTTTGGAACGATAAAACGCCAGGGGACACTGGGGCTGGATACTCCAGATGGACGGAGGAAGCTGCACGACACGCCGGTTTCGCGTTTGGGAGGGCTACCCATTTACCTAACCTTGATGATCGGAATGGGGGTGGCTTACTGGGGGAGTGGAGTGAGTCTGGAGGGTTGGCTCCCTCTAATTTTGTGCAACTCCCTCATGTTCTCCGTCGGTTTTGCGGATGATTTTAAGCCGTTAGGGGCAAGGGTGAAACTCATAGGGCAAGTAGGGGCCGCATTAATTCTGTACTCCTTTGGACTCTCGATTGATGTTTTGAGTAATCCTTTTGGTGCAGGAGGCCTGGAATTAGGCTGGTGGAGTCTGCCTTTGACTTTGCTCTGGCTGGTGGCCATTCCCAATGTGATCAATCTCATTGATGGGATGGATGGTTTGGCGGGAGGCTTTGGACTGTTCCTTTCTTTGACGTTGGCCTTTGTCGGCTTCGTTTCAGGCTTCCAAGATATCATGATTATTTCGATCGTGATGGCTGGAGCTTTGTCAGGGTTCTTGTTTTTCAATCTTCCTCCCGCGAAGATCTTTTTAGGAGATGGAGGTGCCTATCTCATTGGTTTTTTTGTGGCTTCTGTCTCGCTTAAATGCTCGAATAAAGGTTCGATCATTGCCGCTTTATTGGTGATTGTGATTGCCTTAGGTGTGCCGATTCTTGATACTGCTTTTGCGATATTGAGACGTGCGATACGTGGGGTGCCGATTTTCCGCGCTGATGCTGAGCATATTCACCACCGGCTCATACTTTTGGGTTACAGCAAAGGTCGCGCTTTGGTGGCAATGTATTCTGTATGTGTCGTCCTCAGTTTGGTGGGAATCAGTATTCTTTTGACCAAAGGGGTCGCATTGCCTGTCGCAGGTGCTGTTCTGTTTCTTTTGGCGATTGGAACGGCGCGCTATTTGGGATATGTCCGTAGCTGGTCCAATTTGCGTCAGCAGATTGACATTGCGATGGAACGACGCCACCGCCTTGAGCATGCTCGAGCTCATGCTCGTGCATTGGACTTTGATATTGAGCTGTGTGAGCAGTTGCAGGATTTTTCAGACCTATTCAAACATCGTTTAAAATGGATGGGGTTTTATCATGAGGAGAGGGGGCAAGAATCGGCTGTTCGAATAATTCTTACGGACGGTAGTGTCTGTCTTTT
>JAOZVT010001103.1 GCA_025869455.1 Prosthecobacter sp. | reverse complement strand
GATCTCGCTTGGCCGACCCAGCTCGGGGCCTTGATCGGGCGTGGCCTGGAGGTGGCTCCTGAAACCTCCCTGCGCAGTCTGACTGAGCGTATCCAGGGGAAAAAACTCGTCGTCTGGGTCGTGCGGGCAGGGGAGCTGTGAGGCAAGTGGGTCAGTTGGGCCCCAACTGACAGAAGTTTGTTAGGTCAGGCTTGGCCGAGCTTCCTCTTCCCCACCAGCAGCCAGGGGGCATCGTGGCGTGAGATGGACCGTTGCAGGCGCAACGGTGCTACTTCAGCAAGTCCGGCCGCATCTTCTGCGTCCGCTCCAGCGCCTGTTGCTGCCGCCATTCGGCGATCTTGGCGTGATTCCCGCTTAACAAAATGTCGGGTACGCGCAGGCCCTGGAATTCGGCTGGCTTGGTGTAGTGCGGGGCTTCCAGCAGACCTGCCGGGCCAAAGGATTCCTCCACCGCGCTGAGGTCATCGCCCAGCACGCCGGGCAGCAGACGCACGATGGCATCCATCACCACCACAGCGGCGATGGCTCCATTGGTCAAAACATAATCTCCCAGGCTCAGTTCCTCATCCACCCAATGATCCACCACCCGCTGGTCCATGCCCTCATAGTGACCAGACAAGAAAATCAGATGCTCCTCCTGCGCGAGGCGCTGCGCCGTCGCCTGATTGAACGGCTTACCCGCAGGCGACATCAGGATCACCCGGCTGCGCTTCGTATGCACCTGCTCCAGCGCGGCGAAGAGCGGCTCCGGCCTCAGCAACATGCCCTGCCCACCGCCATAAGGCGTGTCATCCACCTGCTTATGCCTGCCCAGCCCTTGCTCGCGCAAATCATGCACGCCCACCGTGATCGCCCCCTTTTCCTGGGCACGGCCCATGATGCTGGTACCCATCGGTACCGTGATGAGTTCAGGAAAAAGAGTGATGACGTCCAGGCGCACCAGGGAGATATGGTGCGGAGGATGAGGGGATGCAAGTCGCTGGTAGGGACACGCTGCGTCGTGTCCGTAGATTTCGGGGAGAAGGTGGCGCGGAGCCCAGCGTCGAATGGCTCCTCCCTATTAACGCCGCATAGTCGTCTGACAGGCTGAATCGAAATAAGAGAGGGAATAGGCCAGTGGAGACAACAGTGTACAAAGCCTCTAGTTCGCTTTACTGTGGACGTCCATTTATCGTCGTGCCACACTTTAAATGTTCGACCTAGTGACGCACACATACCATGAAGTTTTATTTGCTGCTTTCCGCCTGCCTGTTTCTTAGCGCCGCAATGGCCGAGGATGAAGTATTGAGCTACTCAACGAAGCCCAGTAGTCGTGATTATCCGTTCCCTACAGCCCTGCCTGCATTCCCGGAAGGGCAAGCCAGTCGATTCAACTGGAAGCGCTACATTGAGGAATCAGTCTCGGATGGTGATCGAGTGTTCCGATCTCATATTGCATTTTCCAACGGTTTTTTAGCGCAGGATCTTGAGGTGATGGGGGTGCAAGAGTCGGCAGGAGATGAAGCTGCTCGTAATCGTATAGCTGCGGATGAGGTAGTACGATCCTGTGAGATACTTGAATCGTTGTATCGAAAAAGGCTTGAGAAAGACTCTGCATTATTATTGGTTTTGGAGGATTTTATCACCCATCATCGTAAGGCCATCGAAGCTTCCATAACCTTGGTTGGAGGATCGTGGGACGGTGGATCTGGAGCTCGAGTGGCGTATCCGGCAGCTCGATGCGATGCATTCCTTTATTATCGATCCGCACTTTTAAATTTGCGTTCGAGTTTGCACTTTCAGGACATGCCGGAGGTGGTGTTTCCTATGCCTACCCAAGCTCCCAAATGACACTATATCAAGGCGAGGCTGGGTAACCCCACAACCCCTGCGCCATCCATGCTTTCTGACAACTCAAGCTCGTCTGATTGAGTAACTTGAGGTAGTTACTGTCGTGATGATTTCGGCGGGGAGGAAAGCGGTGACAAGTCCCCTCAGTCCAGGGGCTGTGCCTTGGTGCGCGGATCGTTTGGGGGTTTCGAGGTGTGAGAACGTGCGGGCAAAAGTGCTCGCATCACTTGACGACCTCCTAGAACGGTTTCCCGCGAGACGCGGGAAACGGCAGGCGGGACGCCCGCGCTCCACGGGGAGGCGCAGGCGGTGGCGGGTGCGGGGAGCGAAAGACCTATGGGGCCAATAGGTCTTATAGGACTTATTTACCCGAACAACTGACCAACCGGCTCACTGCACCCTCAGCACGGCGCCTTGATCGGCGCTGGTCACTTGGGCGGCGTAGCGGGCTAGGAAGCCGGTGCGGGCTTTGGGGGGCGGTGGGGTCCAGGTTTGGCGGCGCTGGGCTAGGAGGGTGTCGCTCACCAGGAGGTTAAGCGTGCGGGCGGGGAGGTCGATCTCGATTAGGTCTCCGGGTTCAATGAGGGCGATGGGGCCTCCGGCGGCGGCTTCCGGGGAGATGTGGCCGATGGCTCCGCCCCGGGTGGCGCCGGAGAAGCGGCCATCGGTGATGAGGGCCACGGAATCTCCGAGGCCACGCCCGGCGATGGCGGCGGTGGGGGCCAGCATTTCCTGCATGCCGGGTCCACCCCGGGGGCCTTCGTAACGGATCACCACCACGTCTCCCGCCTGCACCTGGCCGCCGAGGATGCCTAGGTGGGCGCTTTCCTGGGATTCATAGATGACGGCGCGGCCGGTGAAACGGTGCATGGCGGGGCTGACGCCGGCGGTTTTCACCACGCAGCCATCGGGGGCGAGGTTGCCAAAAAGGATGGCCAGGCCGCCCTTCTGCGAGTGGGCTTTTTCCAGCGGGCGGATGACGTCGGCATCGGTCACCTGGGCGGTGGAGATGGTTTCACCGATGGTTAGGCCGGTGATGGTGAGGGCGTCTTCATGCAGCAGGCCGGGGCGCTGCTGGAGGGTTTTTAGGATGGCGGAGAT
>JAOZVT010001102.1 GCA_025869455.1 Prosthecobacter sp. | reverse complement strand
TATGACAATGTCTATGGCGAGCCCTTCTTGAAGGGTACGTTCAAGGCTAAGTAAGTGATTATTTGATCTTAGTCGTCAGACTCAATGTTCCTTCATGAAGGCGGTTCGCAAAAGCGGACCGCCTTTTTTCTTTATGCTTTAGTTATCATGAGGATCGTTGGGGGAGTTGGCATTGAATGTGCGGATGAGGATAGCTGTTTCCGACCTGAATTTGTTATGAACAAAGCTTGGCATTACGGCATTTTCGCCGCACTCATTCTATCATTGGATCTATCTCATGCGCAGGAGGTAAAAAGTGCGCGTCAAGTTATCTCTGAGGTGGTGCTTTTAACGGAAGATAGTGATGCTCAAGTCAAAGCTATTGAGTCCTTAACTGGCACAGGTGATCCAGAGACTGAACCTTTATTGATGGCGTGGAAGGAAGGTTCCATCTACATCACTCCAGGTCCTGATGGAAAGAAAGTGGCGGTGACATTAGGCGGAGATCCTGACGCGACGAAGAAGGAGGCTGCGATTCGGGTAGATACGAAGGAGCCTCTAAAAGATACAAGTGGCGTAGCTGTGCGTGTTTCACCTGGAAGTACTGAAGCGGCAGAGACGGATAGTAGTATTCGACGTGCTATGAAGGCGGTGATTGATCTGTCTAAATTAGCAGCCCCAGATCCAAAGGATCGACTCATGGCTATCACTCAGCTTGGGATGGAACGGGATATTTCTAAGTTGCCGATTTTGGATGGTCGCTTGAAGGTCGAAAAAGATAGTACTGTTAAGAAAGCGATTCAGGAAGCCATCGCAGTGACTCAACTAAGAAGTCCTGAAATGGAGGTGCGTCTTGCGGGTTGTAAAGCCCTTCAGGATATTCACCCTTTAAGTGCAAAGGATGCCCTGGAAGGAATCATCAAAGATGCCGAAAAGGCAGGTGATGAGAAATTGCTCTTTGCCGCCAAGAAAGCGCTTGGAGCTGTCGAGAGCCATCGTGCCGTAGTGAACTTCTTTGGAACCATTTTTCGTGGATTTTCGCTGGGGTCGGTTTTGTTAGTCGTAGCCATCGGGCTTGCGATTACCTTTGGGCTGATGGGGGTGATCAATATGGCGCATGGAGAGTTGATCGCCGTTGGGGCCTACACCACTTATGTGGTGCAGTGTGTGTTTGAAAAAGGCTTAGAGCTTTCTCCTTTTGGTATCAGCATTTCTATCCCAGGGATCAATGCAACAGGTTGGTTGTATGAAATATATTTCATCATAGCGCTGCCGATGGCTTTCCTAATGGCTGCTTTGGTGGGCTTGGCTCTGGAGCGCGGCGTGATCCGCTTTTTATATCGGCGGCCTCTTGAAAGTTTGTTAGCGACCTGGGGTGTCTCACTGGTTTTGCAACAGATTTTTAGGATGGTCTTTGGTTCGAACAATGTACAGGTTAATAGCCCTTCTTGGTTGAGTGACAACTGGACGATTAACGATGTGATTTTCGGCTGGAATCGTGTGTTTGTGATTGGGTTTGCGATTTTGATCGTGATCGGAACATGGGCGTTGCTTAGCAAAACGCCGCTAGGCTTATTGATTCGCGCGGTAATGCAAAACCGTAACATGGCGGCCTGTTTGGGGGTGCGTACGGAGCGTGTGAATATGCTGACCTTTGGTTTTGGCAGTGGCTTGGCAGGCCTAGCTGGAGCTTTCTTGTCACAGATCGGGAACGTTGGTCCTAGCTTGGGGCAAAGTTATATTGTGGATGCCTTCATGACTGTTGTTGTGGGTGGGGTCGGAAGTTTGATTGGCACGGTGGCCAGCGCGTTAGGAATAGGAGTGGTGGATCAATCTTTGCAGCAAATTTTGGGTAACCCTTTGCTCGGTAAGATCCTAGTTCTTGGTGCCATCATTCTCTTCTTGCAATGGAGACCTGCAGGGCTCTTCGCCACAAAAACTCGCAGTCTCGAATCCTGAATAACCTTCACGTAAAAATAATTAGTTTCATGACGCACTCTTTGCTTGTTCGCCCCATTGCGAAAAAAGAATGGACCTTCACAGCGGTGATCGCTGTGTTCTTGATCGTGGTGATGCCCTTGATGAACTACGCTGGCTGGATCAGTGATTTCACGATTAACCTGTGGGGCAAATATCTTTGCTATGCCATGCTAGCGATTAGTGTGGATTTGCTCTGGGGTTACACGGGGCTCTTGAGTTTAGGCCAGGCTTTGTTTTTTACTCTGGGGGGCTACATGATGGGGATGTACCTCATGCGTATGATTGGTGATCTGGGGCAATATCACAAGGACATGCCGGACTTTTTGGTATTCCTGGGATGGGAGAGGCTACCTTCTTTTTGGGTGCCATTTAGCAGTTTTTCATTTGCTATGGTTATGATGATTCTGGTGCCTGGAATCGTCGCTTATGTCTTTGGCTGGCTGGCCTTTCGCTCACGAGTTCGCGGTGTGTATTTCTCCATTCTCACGCAAGCCTTGACCTATGGTGCCTCACTGATGTTCTTTCGCAATGATATGCTGATGGGTGGGAACAATGGGTTTACAGACTTCCGTTTTATCCTCGGTTTTGATATCCGTAGTCCTGAGACTAAGCGCGGTCTCTTTATTATTACGGCCATGGTGCTTTCGGCGACCTATGTGGGGCTGCGGTGTTTGACGAGAAGTCGCTTTGGTTTGGTTCAGCAGGCGGTGCGTGATAGTGAGAATCGGGTGCTGTTCAGTGGTTATTCTTCGCCTAACTTTAAGCTGTTTATTTTCGTGCTCAGCGCAGTGATCGGTTCTATTGGGGGAGCGCTTTATGTGCCACAAGTGGGGATCATCAACCCCAGTGAAATGACGACGGATAAGTCCCTGGAGGCTGTTGTTTGGGTGGCTGTGGGGGGGCGTGGAACTTTGATTGGCCCGATAGTAGGTGCTATCAGTGTGAATGCTCTGAAGAGTTGGGCAACGAGAGCTTACCCAGACTTGTGGCTGCTCATTCTTGGCGGCATGTTCATTATTGTGGTGTTGTTCTTGCCCAAGGGAATTGTTGGTGTGCCAGGAATGGTCAAAGATTGGTTAAAGAAACGAAAGCGGCTGTCTGAGCCTGATGTTGTGACCCTTGAAGAGCCATCCAAAGAAGAAGCTGCTTAACTCATTGTTATGGATCATCCTCTAATTCTTAATGCAGAAGGCGTGAACAAATCCTTTGCGGGATTTAAGGCCATCACGGATCTTAATTTTTACCTAGCAGAAGGCGAATTGCGCACTGTGATTGGACCGAACGGGGCAGGAAAGACAACCTTCCTTGACCTCATCACAGGGCGAACCAAGCCGGATACAGGCACAATTACATTTGGAGCACTGACTGAGTTAGTGCCGCTGAGCGAACATGAAATTGTACGTTTAGGCGTTGGGCGTAAGTTTCAAACGCCAACGGTTTATACAGACCATACGGTTTTCGAAAACTTGCTTTTATCTCTGGAGGGGGTGCGTGGTGTCTGGGGCACTTTGTTTAGCAGAACTACCAGTACGGATATTGACCGTATTGATGAAATTTTGAAGATTATCAATCTGGGTTCTCGCCGCACTGATCTTGCGGGTTCATTGTCTCACGGACAAAAGCAGTGGCTTGAAATCGGCATGCTGCTGGCACAGAATTCGAAGCTACTTCTTATTGATGAGCCTGCTGCCGGGATGAGTGATGATGAAACCGCACTCACGGGTGAACTGCTGCTTAAGTTGGCAGGAAAACACAGCATTATCGTGATTGAGCATGACATGGTCTTTGTCAAGCAAATCGCTACAGGACGCAAAGTGACCGTCTTGCATCAGGGCAGTGTGCTCTGTGAAGGCAGCGTGGATGCTGTGCAGAATGATCCGCGCGTGATTGAAGTGTATCTCGGACGCAAGAAAGCCGCCTAACCACATGTTAACTCTCTCTTCTATTCATGCCTCCATTGGGGGAAGTCGCATTCTACGTGGTGTTGATTTGACGGTGCCTGATGGGCAACTGTGCTGCCTGATGGGCCGAAATGGTGTGGGTAAAACCAGCACGCTTCGATCCATTGTGGGGTTATTTAAACCTGACTCTGGGAAGGTGACTCTGGCCGGGACCGATATCACAAAAATGGCACCTGAGGATCGTGCGCGTCTGGGTTTGGCTTATGTGCCGCAGGGGCGCGATATTTTTCCTTTCCTCACGGTGGAGGAAAATCTTCTTTTAGGAGCAACAGCGCGGGGAATTAAAACCAGTGGGAAACTGGATCGCATCTTTACTCTCTTCCCGATCATTAAAGAATTCTTACCGCGCAAAGGCGGGATGCTAAGTGGTGGTCAGCAGCAGCAATTAGCGATTGCTCGCGCACTCTTGACGGAGCCAAAAGTGCTGATTTTGGACGAGCCAACGGAAGGGATTCAACCAAACGTGATTGACCAAATCGGGGATGCTCTGAAGATCCTCCGCTCTGAAGATAAAATGAGTATTCTTTTGGTGGAGCAGTACCTTGATTTTTGTCGCGAATTGGCGGACGTTTTTTACATCATGGACCGTGGCGTTGTTGTTTCGGAAGGTGGTGTGAAAGACCTAACGGATGAGGTGGTTAAAAAGCATCTTACTGTTTAATTTTTCCTAGTTAAGCTATGACAAATCAATCTTTTATCTCGGTATCCAGGGTTTCGACTCGGGTGTTGTCTTGCCTTGCAGTTGTCTCGTTGTTCTTGGTCACGGCGCTACCTCTGCATGCACATCATTTGCCTCCGGGCATGGAGGATGTGGATGAGTTTGAGGACGGGGCCGCGTTTATGGCTGGATTACGGCATCCTTTGTTAGGTTTTGATCATTGGATGCTGGCGGCTGTCGTGGGAGTTTTAGTCGTCGCAGGTGTTCGCCGTTCCTCAAAAGGGTTACTGCTGCCTCTCCTAGGTGGGGTCGCAATCGGTGCGATGTTAGGAGTGAATGCTGTTGTTCTGCCGGGCGCTTCCATGAGTTTTGTTTTTGCTCTGGCAGTGCCTCTCGTGCTTCTCACTCAGAGGGGTAAACTACCTATGTCAGCGCAATCTGGCTTGATCGCGTTTGCCGCATTGTGGCAGGGAAATATACACGGATTGGCTTGGCCTTTGGAGGCAGCGACTGGTTCCTATATCTTCGGTTTAGTTGCAACGACCGCTATTCTCGCCTTTTGTGGTGGTGTTGTGGCCAAGGTTGCACAATCCAGTGCTCTCGCCGCATCTCTTTCTTCCTCGAAGCCTTCTCTTTGATCTGATATGCATCTGTCCCCGCGCGAACAGGAAAAACTGCTCATCGTTGTGGCCGCTGATGTGGCCAAGCGCCGCCGTGATCGTGGTGTGAAGCTGAATTACCCGGAGGCGATTGCCATCATCAGTGCAGAGATCATGGAAGGCGCTCGTGATGGGCGCACGGTGTCTGAGCTCATGAGCTATGGTGCGACACTGATCCGTCGTGATGAAGTCATGGAAGGCATCGCTGAAATGATTCACGAAGTCCAAGTGGAAGCCACCTTTCCTGATGGCACCAAACTTGTGACCGTACACAATCCTATTGTGTAGTCTCCAGCCACTTGCGCCAGTCGCCATAACTGGTGATGTCTAGCGCGGTGTCTTGGATGATTCCTTCACCGATGAAGCCGCAAACGTAGCTGCCATCAGAAAGCTCCACTTTGCCTAGGCCTAGAGGTGAACCGATGCCTTCTAGGAATGAACCCACCGTAGATTGTGGGATTTCCCAAATCTCGAGTCCGATGGACACTCCGCCTTCTGCGACGCGAATCATGCCTGGACGAGCAGGAATATGACCTTTGCTTGGTAGTAGATAGAAGCGGTAGTTCGGAGCACTTTGAGTACGCTTGACCAGACGAGCTCCTCGTTCACGCAATTGCCAATGCAGCGTGAGTCCTTCCATATGGGCTCCACAGACGGCGATCTGCATCATGGCGGTCCCGATCTTAGCGGGAGATGGGGCAGTCGGTAATGGCGCGCCATTGCTGAACAGGGAAGTTTTACCCAAGGGTAGATTGGAGGCACTGTGGAAATGCGCGGCGCAGTCGAGTACAAGGGCATCGCCGCAGGCTGGGGCGTAAAAAGTAACGCCCCAAGGTAAGCCTGAGCCCAAGAAACCTGCTGGAACGGCACAGCCGCAAAGATCCAAAAGGTTCATGAAATTGGTATAACGCCCGAGATTGCTATTGAGCTTAATGGGCTCCGCCTCGACCTCGGCCAGGGTATAAATGGTGCCCGCAGTGGGCATGAGGAGAGCGTCAACTTCGGTCCAGGTGATCTCACTGACGCGTTTCAAATCGGCTAGGCGATACTGGGCTTTGAATGCCTCAACAGCGGTTCCTTTCAGTCCACCCTCAATGATTGTGCGCGTTACTGGCAAAAGGGCGTCCGGATTCTCGCTGAGCAGTTCGCTAATGACGGAAGTGCGCTCAGCTACCCAAGGACCTTCATAGAGCAATCTGGCGGCATCTAAAAAGGGGCTGATGTCGATTTCGACAATTTGCCAACCCATCTCGGTGACTGTCTGGGTGGCAACTTCAAAGAGGCGTTGGGCTTCTTCATTGCCAAAGAAGTCCAATTGATCAAGGCGTGGAATACCAATGCGCGGTGGCCAGGCAGGTTCGCGCAAAAGACAGCGTTTTCTGGCATAACCATCCGCTGGGTCAAAGAGGGCGGTGAGGTTAAAAACGCGGGATGCGTCTGCTGCTGTCAGAGCAAAGATGGAGACGCAATCGAGTGAGCGGCATGCGGGTACAACTCCGCTACAACTGAGCACTCCGCGTGTGGGCTTGAGTCCCACTAGGTTATTGAAGGAAGCGGGCACGCGCCCAGAACCTGCGGTATCCGTGCCTAACGAAAAGCTGCACAATCCTTTGGCAACGGCGACGGCGGAACCGCTGCTGCTACCGCCAGGGATGTAATCGGCGTCGAAAGAGTTTTCAGGGACTCCATAAGGTGAGCGGACTCCTACGAGACCTGTGGCAAATTGATCCAGATTCGTTTTTCCCATGGGGATAGCCCCAGCCTGAATCAGTAGATCAACCACGAAGGAGCTTTTCTCCGGCGCATATTCCCATGCAGGGCAGGCTGCCGTGGTGGGGAAACCCTCGCAATCGATGTTGTCTTTGATGGCGAAGGGAATGCCAAACAGTGGTTTGGTTTCGGGTGATTCACCGTCGAGATTAGCAATCCAGCCTCGTAGCTGCGCCTCACTGGGCCGGTTGATCCAAATAGCGGGATCGTCTTCTGCGGCACGATTCCAAGCTGCAAAGATGACTTTCTCGGGCGTGGTTTGTCCACTGCGATAGGCTTCTAGCAAGGTCGAAATCGAAAGGTCTTGGGTCATGCTTTGACGGTGAGGAGGGTTTGGCCGGGGTTGACGGATTGCCCGTCTTTGACATGCAACGCAGCCACCGTGCCAGCCTCAGTGCTGGCTACAGGAATCTCCATTTTCATGGCTTCGATAATCAGGACAGTTTGACCTTCAGTGATGAGATCTCCCGGTTTGACGAGCATCTTCCACAAGCTACCACTCACGGGACTAACCACAGCTTCGTGCCCTTCTGGTATTGCGACCTCGGTGTCGCTATTTGCAACACTTGCAACAGACTCTGTGACATCCAATCCTGCCAGTCTCCATCGTTCGCGTTCAGCAGCAAAAGCATCGCGCTGGAGCGTGCGGAAGGCTTCAATGCTGGGAGATTCGGCTTCAAGGAAAGCGAGGTAGTCGCTGAGCTTGAAGGAGCTAGGTTCAATGCGTGGGGTGAATCGACCCGCAGGGAAATCACGGCGTAGATCCATCAATTCATCTGCGCTGACAAGGTAGAAGCGAACTTGGTCAAAGAATCGCAAGAGCCAGGGTTTGCCAGCCTCAAAGACATCCGTCACCCGATCCCGATTCCACATCTGGATGGTGCGTCCAACGAACTGATAACCGCCCGGGCCTTCCATGCCATAGATACACATGTAGGCACCGCCAATCCCCACGGCATTTTCGGGGGTCCATGTGCGTGCTGGATTGTACTTGGTGGTGACCAAGCGGTGACGTGGGTCCAAAGGTGTGGCGACTGGGGCACCGAGGTAAACATCGCCAAGGCCGAGCACGAGGTAACTGGCATCAAAGACGATTCGTTGCACGTCAGCGATGCTATTGAGTCCATTGATCCTGCGAATGAATTCGATGTTGCTAGGGCACCACGGTGCGTCAGGGCGCACGGATTGCATGTATTTATCAATGGCTAGCTGCGTCTGTGGATCATCCCAGGATAACGGTAGATGCACAATGCGCGAGGGAACCTCCAGATGCTCCACGTCATCCAGGGATTCGATGAGCTTGGAGATCAGGTGTTCGGCCTCGGATAAACGGAGTTTTTTTCCATCCACATGCACCTGCAGTGAACGAATGCCTGGGGTGAGATCAACAATGCCAGGATGCTGCATTTCCTGCAGTTTTAGATAAACCGCATGGACCCAAAAACGCAGAGCGATATCCAGAACTAAGGGACCAAACTCAATGAGCAAGTGACGATCTCCGGCTGGCCGGAAGACGACGGCGGGACGTGAGTTCGTGGGGACGATTAGATGGCGAATGGCACTGCTGGGAACGGAGTGGACAGCATTGGTCGGAGGCGTCAAGCCTTTGCCTAACAAGGCATCTTCAATGCTCGCATCCAAGGCTTCGGCTTGCTCCAGCGTGATCGCGATGAACTGGATTTTGTCGCCTGGCTTGAGCTGCCCGAGCTTCCAGAGTTCTGCATGAGCGACCACGGCAGGACAGACAAAACCACCGAGACTAGGGCCATCCGGTCCTAGAATGATGGGCATGTCGCCAGTGAAATCGATGGAACCGATGGCATAAGCATTGTCGTGAATGTTGGATGGGTGGAGGCCAGCTTCACCGCCATCTGAGCGTGCCCATTTGGGTTTTGGGCCGATGAGGCGAACACCCGTGCGTGCGGAATTGTAATGAACTTCCCACAGCGTGCCGAAGAACATCTCGATGTCTTCGGGGGTGAAGAAGTCAGGGGCTCCATGAGGACCGTAGATGACTTGAATGGTGACGGGGCTATTGGCTTGTGTAGCATCCGAGAACGGATGGATAGCTGCCAAGGCCGGATTGCCGATTTCGCTAGTCGTCGATTGGATGTGGAGCACATCACCCACACGTAAAGCACGGCCTGCATGGCCACCAAAATTACCCAAGGTGAAAGTGGAGCGACTACCCAGATAGGGAGGAACCTCGAAACCGCCTTGCACAGCTAGGTAAGTGCGGCAGCCCTGACCGGTGATTCGACCAAGCTTCAGAGTTTGTCCTGCCTGTATCGGCACGGGTTTCCAGAATGGAATGGGTTCTCCATCTATTTCTGCACTAAGGCTGGCACCTGTTAGACAAAGGGTGGTACCAACATTGAATCGAAGTGTTGGGCCAGCAATGGTGATTTCAAGGCCAGCGGCATCTTCATTGTTGCCGAGTAATTGGTTAGAAATGCGTAGGGCCAGTGGGTCCATGGCTCCTGAAGGTGGAACGCCAATTTCCCAATAACCAATACGGCCAGGATAATCCTGAAGGGTGGTTTGAACACCAGGGGATAAGACGTCAATCGTCGAGGGCTGATACAGGAACTTCGTTGCCAAGGCGCGAGTCGTGATGCGACCTTCGGTGAATAAAGGATCACGAATGATTTGGCGTAGATAATCCAGATTGGTTTCGATGCCGCTCAGGTGAGTGTCATCTAGGGCGTCTTGGAGTTTCTGAATGGCCTCGCTACGGTCACTGCCATGGACAATGATTTTGGTCAGCAATGGGTCATAGTAGGGGGTGACCTCAGTGCCGGTGCTGATCCAGCCATCGCAGCGCGCTGACGCGGGTAGAATGACTTCGGTCATCCGGCCGCAGCTTGGCTGAAAATCCTTGTTGGGGTCTTCCGCATACACGCGCACCTGGATAGCGCTGCCATTGGGAGCAAAGACATAGTTAGCCAGCCCCACATCTTCTTCTGCAGCGGTACGTACCATCCATTCGACCAAGTCCAGTCCGGTCACTGCTTCTGTGACGGTATGCTCAACTTGCAGGCGGGTGTTGACCTCCAGAAAGTAGAACTCACCAGTATCCGCATCATAGACAAACTCCACCGTTCCTGCCGAGCGATAGTTGACGGATTCACCCAAACGAACCGCGCTTTCCCACAAGGAGTGTCGCGTTTCATCCGAGAGATTTGGGGCCGGGGTTTCTTCGATGATTTTTTGGTTTCTGCGTTGGGTGGAGCAATCCCGTTCTCCCAGTGCTACGACCTTGCCTTTGCCATCGCCAAAGATCTGTACTTCCACGTGCCGGGCATTGACGACGAGCTTTTCGACAAAGACGCCTCCGTCCCCGAAACTGGATTTACCTTGCCTAACCACGGATTCAAAAGCGGCGACTAAAGATGCTTCATCGTCGCAGCGTCGCATCCCGATCCCGCCGCCCCCAGCTGTGCTCTTGAGCATGACTGGAAAGCCAATGCGTGATGCTTCACGGACCGCTTCTTCGGCATCTTTGAGGAGGTCAGAGCCTGGGATTAGAGGTACTTGGCAAACCAAGGCGCGTTCGCGTGCGGTGTGCTTTAGACCGAAGGCACGCATCTGATCTGGGGTGGGGCCCATGAATGCCATGCCTGCTTTTTCACAAGCTTCTGCAAATCCTGGGTTTTCACTTAGCAAACCGTAGCCAGGATGGATGGCTTGGGCACCAGATTCTGCGGCGACTTCCAGAATGCGCTGCTGATTGATGTAACTCTCTGCCACGGGTGCCGGGCCTAACAAATAGGACTCGTCAGCCATGGATACATGAGGGGCGTCACGATCTGCCTCAGAATAAACGGACACCGATTGGATGCCCAGTTTCTTGAGAGTGCGGATGATGCGGCAAGCGATTTCGCCGCGATTGGCGATCAAGACTTTGGAGAACATAAATCAGTCCCAGATAAGAACTCTTACTGGAGTCGGGTTGTAGGCGTTGCAGGGATTGTTGAGCTGAGGGCAGTTGGACATCAGTGCCACCACATCCATCTCAGCACGCATTTCGACGTAGAAACCAGGGCCTGATACACCATCGGCAAAGCGCAGTTGCCCATCAGGACTAACGGGCACGTTCATGAAGAAATTGATATTGCAGGTGATGTCACGTTTACCCATGCCATGACTCCAGCATTGGACACCACGTATGAAGCTGTCACGGCAGGCATGCATGGGCTCTTTATCAAAGGCGTAACGCATGACATTGCTCTCACGGGAGCAGGCCCCGCCGAGGGTGTCGTGATTTCCGCAAGTGTCCGCCACGATGGTCAGCAATGGGTTGCCACGAGTGGACATCAATCTTGTGCCGGTGGTCAAATACAGGGCGGCTTGATGACGAATGGTATCGCTCGCGCTGTAACGTTCTAGCGGCTCATGCGCATTGTAAAAAAGAGTATCGGCGGCTTGGTTGCCTTCGAGATCTGCGATGCGCAAAGTTTGCCCTTTTTTGATTTCGTGAACCCAATGATCACCCGCTAAGACTGTGTGGTCATAGACAGCGGTTGAAGGCTCCAGAGTTGAGGTGGTGGGAATAAAGGCACTCATTGAGCGAGAAGGTAAAAATCTTCGGTGTTTTGGCGTGCTCGTTCGTTTTCAGGTCGCACGGTGAAACTTGGATCTTCTAGTGTTGGAACGATGCTGGGGAAGACTTCTAGTTTGACTCGTCGTGGCCGGTATTCGGGATCTGGGTCAAGTGGATGCTGGCAGGTGTTGAGCACGACCAAGGTGTCCATTTCGAATCTTAGATCCACGTAATCGCCAGCCTTTGAGTGAGTGCTGACAAAGCTCAGTTTGCCGACATCATCGGAGACGACTTTGCTAAACCAGTTGATGTTAGGCACGAGATCACGTTCACCCAATCCCCATTTGGAGAGTTCAATCAGGAAGCATTCCCGCGCATTGCGGTAGAATGAATTGCGTCCAGATTGGAAAGTGTTCTCACCATATTTTTGCGCGACGAGTGCCGCATCACTACCCCCACAAACGGTGTCATGCCAGCCCACCGTATCTTGTGTGATGGAGGCCAAGAGTCTCCCCATGTCTGAGTGTAGGCAGTAGGGGGAGCGAAGGTAAAAGATGTGTTGGCCTTTGAGGGTGTCGGGCATGTTGTA
Organism: Prosthecobacter sp.; assembly: GCA_025869455.1. Classification (GTDB taxonomy): domain Bacteria; phylum Verrucomicrobiota; class Verrucomicrobiia; order Verrucomicrobiales; family Verrucomicrobiaceae; genus Prosthecobacter. Next base: position 18,500 of record JAOZVT010001102.1, on the reverse strand, counting down.
GCGTTCATGCCTTTCGGTCGCGTGATAGAGCAGCATGCCGACATTGGCACCCCCTTCTAAATCGGTTAGGCGCAGTGTTTTATGCCGACCAATGATGCGAGACCACATGCCTGCACCGTTGAGTTCGAGTTGATAAATAGGGGTCATGATTGAGAGGGTTCTTCTTCGTCGGAGACGGTCTGAATAGGGGGCATCAGTGTGCGGGTCAGGTTGAGCCTGCCTGCTAGCACACCTTTGCAGGCGAGCAGTTTGTTAGCGATCACCCGCAAGCGTTTGGCTGGGCCTTGTACGAGGATGACTTCCATGGTGTTGCTGTTTTCCAGCAGGACATGAAGGGAGCTGATCACCTCGCGAATATTGTCGTGTTGGATATCGGCGATTTGTTGTTTCAGACCTGAGCGCTTATGGTCATAAAAAAGCGTGATCGTGCCTGCCATCATGCGATTTCCTTTGAGACTGTAATAGTCTGAAATGTGCTGAGAAAGCACTTCGGAGATGGCTTGAGATCGGTTCTGAAAACCGCGTTCAGTCATCAACTCCTCAAACTGATGAAAAACAGCTTCAGGGAGTGAGATGGTAATACGTTGGGCGGTGGAGTCGCCTGATGTTGGTTCATCGGCCATGACTGCTTCATAGCATCGCATGGGCCATGCGTATGAACTTTTGCGAAAATCGTATGAAGATTAAGGCGCGGTTATCACATTTCTGAGATGACGCATCATCCAGGCGTTCAGATCACGCAGATCGGCGACTGGCTGGCGTGTGAAGGGCTGCGCTTGCAGATACCCGTCTGGGCCAAACTCAGGGGTGAACGTCAAGTTTGTGCGTCCTTGAGCTGCCTGTTGTGTAACGATGTGCTGCCACCAACTTACATGTTTATCGACCGCCTCTGCGTATTCTGGCGCACGTGGATCAGGAACTTGAGGACCTTGATCATAGCCGATCCGCGCATGTATATGCTGGGCACGGCTGGCAAACAGGTCTAACAACTCAGGCTCTTCTTCCATGACCAGTCGCTCGCACACGGCGCACCAGTGGCTGAAATCGCAGTTCAAACGCAGAGTCGGTAGTTCAAGGACGAGATCGCGGGTGACCCACGGGTTGAAAGTGGAGCGGCTGCGATGGGTCTCAAAGGCCATCGTAACACCGAGATCGGCTTCGATTTTTAAAGCGGATTCAAAGAAACGGACTTGATCCCGAAATGACCAAGCATCACTTCCGATCAGGGCATTGATAAAAACGGGCACAGAGGGTAGGCTGGCCTCGGTGATACTGCGCAAATCATCCAGATGTTGAGCGGGTGTCAAATGGGCTCGTGGAACATAAGCGCCTCCGCTGACCACTTCGGCAATCCAAGGGAGCTCGCGATTGGCCATAGCTTCAGCATTGACCGCATCATTGGGTGGTGGACCTTCGATACCATCAGCCTTCCATTCTTTGGCTAACGCTAGAGCACCTGTTTGGTCCACTTCATTGCCCCAGCAGGAAACAAAATACTGGAGTTTCATGGGGTGTCGAAGTTGAGCTCTCGTCTAGCTTCTGGGTGGTCACGAACATAAGCCGCGATTTCATTTCCACGAGCAAACCAGACATGCCCACGTTCATGAGCTTTGACGAGCAACTCTTCTAGCAGTCGCACACGTGAAGGTCTGCCGCTTAACCAAGGATGCAACGTCAGCACAAAACAGCAGCCAAAGTCATGCATGGCCTCAAATTCACGCCACCAGAGATCAAAGACTTTGGAGCAGTTTTCAGGGATGAATCCCCAAGCGGGTTCGGCGTTGAAAGCAAATTGCTCCCAATCTTCCAGCAGCCATTGTCCTGGAATTTCAATGAGGCCATTGGGATGCGTAAAAGGCACATCATCAGCCATCATGCTGGCATTGTAGAGAAAGCCGAATTCGTGCAGCAGATCAGGAGTGCCGGGATTGATCTCAAACCAAGGGGCTCGGTATCCAATGGGGCGCTTGCCTGTGATTCGTTCCAAAATGCCCACGCTTTTTTCCAAGATGGCACGTTCTTCATCAGGAGATACATGCGCTAACTTTTCATGGAGATGACCGTGAGCGCCGATTTCGTGACCTCGCGTGCAAATGGCCTCCATCATGCGTGGATGATGTTCCGCAATGTAGCTGGGGACGAAAAAAGTCGCGGGCACTTGAAGGTGATCTAGCAGGCCTAGCAGACGCGGCACGCCAATGTTAGGTCCATATTCACACTGGGACATGGTGGTCACGCGGGATACGAGTGCAGGGTCTTCAGAAAGGGCGGTTGTTTCACCATCCACGTCAAAGCAGAGCATGAAGGCGCAGCGTGCCCCGTTGGGCCAAACAAAGCGTGGGGGCGGTGAGTATGGACTGGTATTCATGAGGTTAAAGATCGCAGGCAATGCGGAAGCCTAGATTGTCTCGTTGGACATCGGGTGTTGCGGAGTCACGCCACGCACTGCGGAGGAGACGCGGGAGATAGTCCCAGGCTCCTCCACGGATGACGCGGGCGGTTGCTACGGAGGGTTCAGCATAGCTAGGGTGCCAAGCATCTGCTACCCACTCGCAGACATTGCCATGCATGTCCTCCAGACCGAAGGCATTCACTGGATAGGCACCTGAAGGTGTGCGTGTGCCTGGACCAATCTTAAAGCCGAGTTCGTCATACAAGTAGTTAGCCTGGGTGGGGGCTAAGTCATCGCCTGTGGCGAAGATGGTGGTGCTGCCTGCACGACAACAGTATTCCCATTCATTTTCTGTGAGCAGTCGGAAGGGGCGGTTTGTTTGTTCTCGCAACCACTCGACATATTGTTGGGCATCAAACCAACTGACGCGAACAACGGGTAGTGGGCTCACGGGGCCCGCGCCTTTGAAACCAGACCATTGTGCCTCAGTGACAGGAAACTTCCCCACTGAAAAAGGGCGTGAGAGGACTACCTCATGCGCGGGTCTTTCGGTGGAATTAGCAAAACGATCATCTGCTCCCGTGCCCATGATGAAGCTGCCCACAGGAATGGTGATCAACTCTGGGATGTCAATCATGCCATTGACCTCCAATGACGTTATCCGGTGCCGTCAAAGGATACTCACTCCAGCCAGCGGTGATGCCGCCATCTACGGGAAGGATGGCTCCTGTGACATAGCTTGCATCATCTGAGGCGAGGAAGTGAAACACAGCCGCGATTTCCTCCGGCTGAGCCAGTCGGCCAAGTGGTGTAGCTCGGCTAACAAATGGTATTTCAGGATTGTCTGGGATATCCGTGACAGCGGGTGTGAGCACGGTGCCTGGACAGACGCAATTCACGGTGATGCCTTTGGCGGCCAGTTCAATGGCTCCTAGCTTGGTCAGGTGAATCACGGCGGCTTTTGACATGGAATAAGCCGTGCCAGAAGGAGACCCGATCATGCCGACAAACGAACCCGTGTTAATGATTCGTCCGCCGGGCTTGATGAGTTTTGCTCCATGTTTGATACCAAAGGCCACGGAATGAACATTGACCTCCAGCGTGCGCTGCATGAGCTGCGGTGTGAGTTCGTCAAAACTGACACCTAGGGGTTGAATACCTGCGTTATTGATGAGGATGTCCACGTGGCCAAACTCTTGTACACCTCGTTCAATCATGCCATGCACCGCGTCTTCATTGGAGACATCGGCTTGATGGAACACCGATCCAGGAATGCTGGCTTCATTTCGATCCACCAGCAAGACCTGCGCGCCTGCTTTGAGGAATCGTTCAACGATGGCTCTGCCAATGCCTGAGGCACCGCCTGTGATGACGGCGACTTTGTTTGTTAGGTCAAACATGAGCGGATGTCCTGTTAGTGCTTCTGCGCCGGGGCTGGGGGCATGTCTGTGGCGGGTAGAGTGCCACGAATGCGTGCGGCGGCATAACGTTGGATCAGCCAAACTGACATCTCTAAGTAGCTGAGCCGACCTCGCTGATAACCACTGGCGTAAAAGCCGCGTTGCACGGCTGTGCAGACCTCCATGTCCTCCAGATGAAAGTCGCGCAATCGGGCTGTTTCATTCTCCAGCATGGTGGGCCATTCGGGATGCTCCATGGTGGAGGCTGGAACAAGGGTGGTGGTGAGCAGTTTCATCCGATCCGGCCCAAGCGGCTGCATGCGATAAAAAATCACGCGGTCTGGATTGGCCGACATGAGCAGGTAGGGATAAACCAAAAAGAGGTTCCACTCATACCGTAGCTCCGGTGCCATGTCTTCAATGGTTGGCATGCCGTGCACGTGTTCACCACGAGCTTCGGCTTGTTGCATCTCCTCGCGCATGGCTGGTTTCAAAGGAAGATGAGCGCGGATATAGGCGGCTCTTTCCTCTTCATTCCAGGTCGTCTTAGCGGGCATCATGGGCTGAAGTGTCTTGGAATGCGCACCAAGATGGTGATACGATTCCATGAAATTTTCTGCCAAGACTTTCCAGTTGAATGGGCAATCCCACTCCATCTGAATCGCCATTTTCATCTCGCCAATGTTCCAGGGTTTAAGTGCTTCCGATAGACCGACAAGTCGCTCGTTGAGGGGGGCTGCTTTTCCATCCAGATTGACCATGATAAAGCCATTCCAGACCTCACAGTGAAACTCTTTTAATCCCCAAGAATCACGTTCAAATCCTTCCGTCTGTTGCATCTCGGGCGAGCCTTTGAGTCGGCCATCAAGCTCAAAGGTCCAGGCATGATAGGGACACATGAAGAGCCGGGCGTGACCACAGCCAGGCTGGCCTTCTTTGGCGTCGCCGATGCCATGACCACTGTAACCAAAACCCTCCGGCATGATATCCATGGCGCGATGTGGGCAAATGCGAGATAGCACGCGAACACGACCCTCTTTACTCCGCACGACGATGAGTGGTTCACCCAAAAGGTCAATGTTCAGGAAATCGCCAATGTTTGGAACCTGCGAAACATGAGCCAGTGGGAGCCAGTCATTGCGAAAAATGTGATCCACCTCCCAATCAAAGAATTCCTGGCTGGTGTAAGCCTGCGAAGGTAGGGTGGTCGCCTGAGTCAGTGGCAACTGAGCGATGCGCTGAATTTCAGCTTGGATTTGTTCGACACTCCAGGTTGGGAGCGCGCTACGCACTTGTGTGCGATTGGAAAATTGAAGGGGCGCTGCGGGCTGTGAGCAGGCAGCACGGACGGCTGTTTCGTTGAGAAGTTTCATGGAGAAAGGATGGGGCTAAGTGATTGAATCAAAGGCGTGTTAAAGCCTTACTCAGAACCCACCTGGGGAGAGATTTCTCTGACCCGTTAGGCTCCAAGCTGTGGCATCAAAGCCCCACTGCATCCCAAATACACATAGGCGATCAAGGTCACGCCAAGCTGTAAGAGCTGGGCGCGAACGTCAGTGATCGGCGCTGTGTTTTTAAATCCCATTCAGTTATCCAAATGTAGCACAAAGTGAGCCAGTGCCGACGGCAGCGTCATACGAATCAGAAGAGACGCGCATACTGATCTATCTCCCACTGACTGACTCGTTGATGATACTGGAGCCACTCTTCACTCTTGTAAGTGATGAATTCGTTTCGCAATTCAGTGCCCAGGGTTGCCTCGATGAACGGATCTTCAGCAAAGGCGCGCACGGCTTCATCGAGCGTGCGGGGCAGCTCGGAAATCCCACGGGCTTTGAGCTCGGCTTCATTGAGTGCATAGAGATTGTCTTCATTGGAGTTACCTGGATCCAGGCCTTCACGAATGCCTTCGAGCCCAGCGGCGAGAACGAGAGTAGCCGCCAGATAGGGATTGCAGGCAGCATCAGCATTGCGGGATTCGACACGGCCTCCAGCCATCGGCACACGTACGGAGTTGGTGCGGTTATTACGTCCGTAACTGTTGAATACGGGAGCCCAGCTATAATAAGACATGAGTCCACGGCGAACGAGACGTTTGTAGCTGTTGACGGTGGGGGCAAAGGTAGCGCAAAGAGCACGCCCATGCTTCAAAACACCTCCAATGAAGTGGTAGCCCATCTCGCTAATCCCGAGACCCCGTGGGTCATCCTCATGGGGGCATGCAAAGAGATTGCTCCCCGTTTTAAGATCATACATGGACATGTTAAAATGAGCGCCGTTGCCAGTTTTGTCGGCAAAAGGTTTGGGCATGAATGTGGCTAGGAGTCCTTCTTCTGCCGCATAGTGCTTGGCCATGTAACGGAAGAAAATATAGCGGTCACACATGGTTAGGGCGTCGCTGTATTTAAAGTCGAACTCGAATTGCGAGGACGCGTCTTCATGGTCAAAGGAATACAGATCCCAGCCAAGATCGTTGATGCAGGTGGCGACCTTGTCTAACCAAGTGAAGCGATCCATGAACCGTTTCACATCATAGCAGGTTTTGACCAGGGTTTCGTCACTGTTCGGAATCTCCAATTTCCCATCGGCGGTCTGACGAACGACAAAGACTTCACACTCAATGCCGAGATTCATGCCCAAGCCCATGTCTGCCGCTTGTTTCAAAACTTTCTTGAGGGCGACACGGGTATTAACCTCGTAAGGCTGACCTTTGAATGTGTTGTCCGCAGGCATCCATGCCACCTCTTTTTGCCAAGGCAGTTGGATGATCCGATCCACATCAGGCAGGGAGGCTATTTCGTCATCACTGGGGCCTTGGCCTAATCCATCCAGGGCATAGCCTGTATAGAGTTCTGAGCCATGCGCGAAATCCAGGAAGTGGTCCACGGGCACCACTTTGCCTTTGGGGACACCGTGAATGTCCACGTAAGCGCCGATGCAATATTTGACACCTTTCGCTTTCAGCGAGTCTCGAATGGCGGTGAGTTCTTCGTTTGTTTTCATAAGGTTGGTTTGGTCCAGGAGAGATGTTTGACTTGCTCATCGAGCGGAGTTCCCGCGATGCCGTTTGTGTAATTACTCATGACTTTAACTGCGAGGCCGAGCACGACTTCCAGAGCCTGTCTAGCCACCCAGCCTGCCGCGAAGAAGTCATCCATGGCTTCTTGTGGCGGATGGCCACGATGTTCGATCATTTGGCGCGTAAAGATCGCTAGGGAATTGAGCTTTGGATCAGGCAAGGGTGTGCCATCTCGCAAGGCCTGGATGCAGGCGGGATCAAGCTTAGCCGACTTTGCCAGCAGCGTGTGCCAGGGGACACAGTAGGTGCAATGATTCTCAAAATTGGCGACCAGATAAAGGACTTGTCGTTCGGCAGGACTGAAGCTGGTTTGATCAAAGAGATCCCATAAAGCCCAATAACCTTTGAGCAAGGTCGGTGCCTCGGCCATGACACGTTCTAAGTTAGGAATGGTGCCAAGGCTTTTGCGCGAATGCTCAAGTGTGGGGAGGGACTCCGCAGGGGCTGATTGCTCATCATGAAGGATGAAGGGAGGATTCATCAGATGAAGGTGAGGCGCTGCTCAAGGTGCTCTGGATTGATGGGGTAGAAGCCTTCGTTCCACTCCTTCATCTTCCAGTTGAGATAGATGTTTTTGAATTCAGTGCCGAGCACGGTGTCCATGAGCGGGTCTGCTTCAAAGGCTTCCAGCGCATGAAGCAGGGTGCGTGGAAGGAGTTTCACCCCGCGCTTCTGGAGTTCGGCCAGGCTGAGGTTGTAGCAGTTTTCATTTAGCGGCTCACCGGGATCGAGTTTTTGTTCGATGCCCTCGAGCCCCGCTGCGAGCTGTACCGCAGCGGCTAGGTAGGCATTGACACTCATGTCAGGGGAACGGTTTTCAATGCAATAGCGGTTCAGTGGTAGGCGCAGCATGGCGGAGCGATTGTTCTTCCCATAAGCGGTGAGAACGGGTGCCCAAGAAATGTCAGGCATGTCACCTTGTGCGATCAGTCCCTGGTAGCTGTTGTAGGTAGGGGAGGTGATGGCAACGATGGCTGGAGCGTGTTTCAATATGCCCGCTGCGAAGTGGTAGGCGAGCTTGGATAGGGAGATGCCATGCTTCTTGGCCAGCTCATTCAGCTTCGCTTCTGGAGCGAAAAGATTGGCTCCAGTTTTGGTGTCAGCGAGTGACATGTTGAAGTGATTGCCTGATCGGAAATCATTCGCGAATGGCTTTGGCACAAAGGTGGCCACGAGTCCCATGGACTCAGCCACTTGACGCGCCATGAGTCGCAAGAAAATGAAACGATCACAGCTCGTAAGTGCATCGGCATAGTGATAGTCGAATTCAAACTGTCCGTGACCGCCCTCTTGATCGAAGGAGAATAGACCCCAGCCGAGTTCGCTCATGTATTGGCTCATGGGGCCTAGGAAATCGAAACACTGAAGTGTCTGATGAACGTCATAAGCTGGGCAGACGCTGCGGAAACGATGTTTGGCTAAGCCCTTGGGTTTTTCGCCATTTTCACCTGGCTTAAGAACATAAAACTCAGGTTCCAGGCCGACGTTAAAGGTGAATCCCATCTTGGCAGCACGATCAATTTGACGCTTCAAGATTTGGCGACTGTCATTTGGGTAAGGAGAGCCGTGGTAGTAGAGATCTCCAAAGAAAAACGCCTTCTTTTTGTCCCAGGGACTGATCACCATGGTGTCAAGATCAGGCACGGCGGCACATTCATCTTCCTGTGGACCGACGAGGCCCATTCCATCCATGGCCCCGACAGTGAAGAGCTCCGACCCTAGCGCCATTTTTTCAAAGGCAGCTACGGGATTGGTTTTTGCTTTAGGAACACCATGAATATCCACATAAAGTGAAAAACAGTGTTCTACACCAGCCGTGATCAGCTTTTTTTTGACCGCAGATAGTTTTCTGGCTTCAGGCTTGAAGTTTTCAGGGACGGCAAAGGTGGGGGTGGATTTGATTGACATAAGAAATATTTGTTAGGCGTAGCGAAAGGGTTTGGGGATGTCGTTCCAGGCTTGTGGTGGCAATGGAGGGTCCTCCGTGGTGGCTTTGATAAGTATTTCGGCCAGGGCATCTCCCATCTGATGAAAGAGTGTTTCGCCTGCTGCTGCTGAAGCTCGGCTTGGAAAACCAGTGACCCCATTCAGACTGGTCTGGGCGACAGGGTAGGGGAAGACAAGTCCCGCCGTGCGGTCAGGATCATCAGCTTTCCGATCCGTATGCACGAGTTCAGGCGTGAGATGCAGCAAGAGATCCGTTTCGGCTTTGTTAGCGTGCAGATCATCGGCATCTGCAATCATGTCTTGCCAGATAGAGTCGTCGAGGTTGAAGGTGTTCTTCGCTGCTACTTGCAATTGCCCGAGAAATTCCGTGCGGATTTGATCCACCGCCACTCGCTGGGCGGCGTCATTGCCGAAGTGTGAATTGACGATGATGAGGCGCTTCCACCCTGTCGCAACTGCCCAGGCGGCTATCTCACGGAGCACCGCGATGTGTGTTTCATGTCGCAACGAAAAGGTGCCTGGCCATTTGGCGGTATGCCCCACCGATACGGTGAAAGGCAAGGCGGGTAGCACTGGTATTCCCGTAATGGCAGAGGCTCGCCAGCAGACCGCTTGAGCGATGATGGTATCGCACTGGATGGGCAAATGTGGGCCATGCTGTTCAGTCGCACCGGTGGGTAGGATAAGAAGTCCACCCTTCTGTTGCTGAATGGCGGCGACATCAGGCCACGCGAGGCGCTCTAGTTTGACTGCGGCACGATTAAGGCCGGCGGTGGCGATGGTTTCGAGTTGGGAATCGGGAGACATGGATATGAAGCATCCCTGAAAGGCGGCTCAAAGCGGCCTAGTGTTCGGTGTTCTACTCCACATCGTCTCCAGCATGGGTCATGCGGAGAATGGGGAGGTGAGTGTCTTTGTGCTGGGAATGTGGGTGGATGAGTTCTTGCATGCGTTGCTTGGTTGCCAGGAACTCAGGCTCAATGAATTGCTCCATGCCGCGAGGCCGCGGTACGGGCACTTCGATGATTTCTTTGACGCGGCCTGGACGAGCATCCAGCACCAGAATGCGGTCCGCTAAATAGATCGCTTCATCGAGATCATGCGTGATGAAGAGAATGGTGATGTCAATGTTCTTCCAGATTTGCAGAAGGTAGTTCTGCATTTGGGCGCGTGTTTGAGCATCCAGCGCACCGAAGGGTTCATCCATGAGTAGGATGCGGGGTTCATTGGCCAAAGCACGAGCAATGGCAACGCGCTGCTTCATACCACCACTTAACTGGTGAGGATAGTTGTTCTCAAACTTCTCCAATCCCACCAGTGAGATCCATTGGCGGGCTTCGCTTTCAGCGCTGGAAGAAGATTTGCCTGCCATCTGCGGACCAAACATGACGTTCTGTTTGACCGTGAGCCAAGGAAAGAGCGTGTAGCCCTGAAACACCATGCCGCGATCTCGCCCAGGCCCATTGACGGGTTTTCCATCCACGAGCACTTGCCCTTCCGTGGGGGTTTCAAGGCCAGCAAGGATGCGGATGAGAGTGCTTTTGCCACAACCACTCTGGCCAATGACGCAAAGGAACTCACGACGATGCACGCAAAAGTTAATGTCTTGCAGGGCGACGACTTGACCATGTGAAGCATCAAAGCGTTTGTGCAAACCCACCACGTCCAACACATGCGGGCGTTGTTTGATGCGATCAAAACGTGCGGCGACAGGCGCGGATTGTCGGCGATAGTCGAGATCTGAAATGGTGGCGATCATGGGAGTGGTTCTGCGACACTCCCTTTAGGAGTTAAGATTTCGCGATTGTTGGTTAGGCTTGTTAGCGTGCCTCTGATGCCGTTGGTTAGCCATCCGAGGAATCGCCCTAGCAGTCCAGGGGAGCTATGTGTCCAAGGGAAAAAGACCCGACTTAAAGCGGAGAGAATTTGGTCTGTAATGAATCCTGAAATGCCGATGAGCAAAATGGCCGGATAGACATACTCGAATTGAAAACGGCGTCCGCGCGTATCAATGATTTCGGTGAGACCACTCTTGAAGCCCATCAATTCTGCAATGACGAGCCAAGTCCAAGCCCAGCCGAGAAGGATGCGGAGGTCATTGTATAGATTGGGCATGATGCCTGGAATGACAACCCGCCTGACCAATTGACGCTGATTCGCCCCCAAGGTCTGAGCCGCTTCGAGCAACGGCTTTTCAAGTTGCCTCGTGGTGTTGGCCACCATCAGCACGGCATGAGGAAAGGTTCCGAGAAAGACCAGCATGATCTTGGGGCCAAGCTCCAGGCCGAAGACCGCCATTAAAACCACGCCAAAGGCCGGGGCTGGCATGTAGCGGAAGAAATCGACGAAGGGTTCGAAAAGCTTCGAACAAAAATCATAAGTGCCAGCCATGATGCCCAGGGGAACCGCGACCAGAGCGCCCAGAAGGAATCCCAAAAAGATGGTGCGCAGAGATTCCTGGTAGCGCTGTAGTAACGTCTTTTTTTCAGAGCTTTCACTGCCGTCCGCCATAGGTTTAGGCGTTTTAGCGCGAAGGCTCTTCCAGGCTGATAATGCGACCTCATGAGGGGCAATGAGATATACGGGGCGCGCATACTTTAAGTCTGCCTGTGGCAGTAGCTTGAGGAGGCTTTCTGTCGGCCATTCTGTGCCAGCCGCTGTCAGGGCCGCCGCGTTAGATTTTACAATGTCCAGATTCTCTGCTGAGAGTTCCAGGTCGGACTCATCCAATTTTCCCGCCGCCAAGTTTTTCCATACTTCGCGGATGCTTTCATCATCCGTTTCTTGACCTTTGTCTAACCAACCGTTGGCAAGAGCTGCGGGGGTGATTTGCCGAAGTGTTTTTTTGTTCTGTCGTGTGGTGGTTAGCGTGGGCTGTCCAGCTTCTTTATTTTTTAGAACCTCAGCATTATCAGCTTCGATCGTTGATTTGAATTCCCCCCAGGGCTTTTCGGTGAGCTTTTCTCCGGGCACATGGACGACTTGGAGACTGGGGCTTTCTGCCGACAAAGTCACTTCATAAGCCACATCCCAAAAGGGGCCATAAGCGGCGATGCACCAGACCGAAAAGGGAATGAGAAAGGACGCGGCCATGAGTATGGCGGCAGGGCCTTTGCCAAGTTCCTTTCGGACGGCGAACCATTGAGTTGGATTGTGGGCAGACATAAGAGGGGATCAAAAGCGGCTGCACTGCGCAGCCGCTCTGTGACTGCATTCGAGAGGAAAAGGCGTGTCAGCAGCTTATTTGCTGAGAACTTCCTTGGTCAGGGTTGGGTCCAGATAGGGCTCAATGTTGACGGGCTTTTCATAGACCTTGTACTTCACATTGAAGTCATCGACGATTTTGGTGGAGCCGTAGATGGAGTCCAGACCGTCACCTTTTTCCCAGGCTTTCAGGGCTTCGGCTGGTTTCAGGATCTTGGTGCCGATGAGGAAGGGTTCATACTCTTCTGGCTTCACGCCGACGCGGCTGGAGAGAATGGCGAGAGCTTCGTCCAGATTCTTTTCGTCATAGATGAAGTCCACAACCTTGTACCAGACTTCCGTGATCTTTTTCCATTCGGCGGTGTGTTCCTTGAGACTCTTCTCAGACACATACAGGCAGTCATAAATCAGACCTGGAACATCTTTGGACGTGTAGATGGCTTTCGATCCAGGGACCAGTTTCAGGGCTTGGCCAGAGCTGGGCTGCCAGGCCCCAATCGCGTCCACTTCACCTGAGGCCAAGACCTGTGGGGTGTTGTTGGTGGGAGTGTTTTTGATCGTGACATCGGATTCGGAAAGACCGTTAAGCTCGAAGGCTTTCAGGAGAAGAAGATGGTCAACGAAACCTTCTTCCAGACCGACTGTTTTGCCCTTGAGATCCTTGATGGATTCGATTCCGGGTTTGGCGATGATCATGTCATTGCCGTTCGAGTAATCGTTGATGATGATGCACGTCGAAGGTTTGCCAGTGGCTCCTGTGACGAGCGCATCGCCATTGGTCATGCCTACGCCGTCAAGCTGATCGGCCGCATAGGCTTCCATGGATTTGCCGTAATCCATCCAGACGAATTCGACATCCACACCAGCTTCTTTAAACCAGCCTTTTTTGATAGCCACTTCCCAGGCAACCCAGCCGGGCCAATCGGAATAACCAATTTTAAGGGGTTCGGCAGATCGCGCGGCGAAAGGCGTCAGGCAGAGGAGTAGGCAGGCGAATAAGTTTAGTTTCATGTGTGTCTCGGAGTGGTTCTGAGTTCACGACTAACCAAGCATTCGGTGTGCCAATGGGGACCTGCCATCCTGGCGTTTCATACGATTCAAGGTGAATCATCATAATATTTTTCGGGCTTTTTCCTGGTTGCTTGCACGGTTCCTGCTTTTGTTGGGTTCAAGAATGCTCATACCCGGCGAAATCATCCATCCACAAGGCGCAGGCGACCTCGATGCCAATGTCGGCCTCGCTACCAAAACACTCATCGTCGCGAATACTGGCGACCGCCCTATCCAGGTCGGTAGCCATTTTCATTTCTATGAGGTGAATACCTCCTTGGACTTTGACCGAGCGGCATCACTCGGTTTTCGTCTGAATATCCCAGCAGGCACAGCCGTGCGCTTTGAGCCTGGGGACACCCGTGAAGTGGAAGTGGTGGCCTTCGCCGGAAAACGCGAGGTGTATGGCCTCAACAACCTTGTTAACGGACCTCTCCCCGCATGAAGATTACGCGCAAACAACACGCCAGCATGTTCGGCCCCACGGTGGGTGATCAGGTGCGTCTGGCTGATACGGAACTCTTTATCGAGGTGGAGCGCGATCTCATCGCCGAAAAGGGTGGTTACGGAAACGAAGTCAAATTTGGCGGAGGCAAGGTGATCCGGGATGGCATGGCTCAGTCATGCTTGGCCATGGATGCCGAATCCCTGGATTTGGTTATCACCAATGCCACGATTTTGGATGCCGTTCAGGGAGTCATTAAAGCCGACATCGGCATCAAATATGGTCGCATTGTCGGCATTGGGCATGCGGGGAATCCCATGTTGCAAGACGGCATTGATATGGTCATCGGCGCAGGTACGGAAGTCATTGCTGGAGAGGGCTGCATCATCACGGCAGGTGGCATTGATTCGCATATTCACTTCATTTGCCCGCAGCAGATCGACCATGCCCTGGCCAGTGGTGTGACCACCATGTTAGGCGGCGGCACCGGACCTGCGCATGGTACCTATGCCACCACTTGCACGCCTGGGATCTGGAACATGCATCGCATGCTGGAGGCTGCGGATGAGTATCCCATGAACTTGGGCTTCCTTGGCAAAGGGAACTGCTCCTCTCCTGGGCCCTTGCGTGAGCAAGTTCTCGCTGGGGCCATTGGGCTGAAATTGCACGAAGACTGGGGCACCACCCCTGCGGCCATTGATACCTGTTTGGGCGTGGCGGATGAACTGGATGTGCAGGTGGCGATCCATACGGACACACTGAATGAGGCGGGTTTTGTGGAAAGCACGCTTAATGCGTTCAAAGGTCGCACCATTCATACCTACCACTCTGAAGGAGCTGGCGGTGGACATGCCCCTGATATCATTCGTGTCTGTGGTGAGGCCAATGTGCTGCCTTCTTCCACCAACCCGACACGTCCCTTTACCGTCAATACCATTGATGAACATTTGGATATGCTCATGGTCTGCCATCACCTGGATTCGCGAATCCCTGAGGATGTGGCTTTTGCTGAATCCCGTATCCGCCCAGAGACGATTGCAGCGGAGGATTTGCTGCATGATTTAGGGGCCATTTCCATGATGTCCAGCGACAGTCAGGCCATGGGACGCCTGGGTGAGGTGATCACCCGCACCTGGCAGACAGCCCACAAGATGAAGGTGCAGTTTGGTAAACTGGAAGGCACGGAACACAATGCCGCAGACAATTACCGAGCTTTACGTTATGTCGCCAAATACACGATCAATCCTGCGATCACTCATGGGATTTCCCATGAGGTCGGCAGCATCGAGGTTGGAAAACTGGCTGACTTGGTGGTCTGGAAGCCCGCTTTCTTTGGCGTGAAACCTGAGGTGATCCTCAAAGGTGGCCTGATTGCCATGGCAAACATGGGAGATCCGAATGCCAGCATTCCTACCCCGCAGCCCATGATGTATCGTCATCAATTTGCCGCGCATGGCCGGGCTAAATTCAGCACCAGCGTGACCTTTGTCAGCCAAGCGGCCATGCACAGTGGGGTTGTTAAAAGCTTGGGCGTGAATAAACGCCTCAGCGCTGTGACCAACTGCCGTAAGGTGAGCAAGCATGACATGCTTTGGAATAGCTACCTGCCCAAAATCGAAGTGGACCCGGATACCTACACCGTGAAAGCTGATGGACGTGAGTTACGTTGCGAACCCGCCAGCGTGCTGCCGATGGCGCAACGATACTTTTTGTTTTAAGCTGTGTAATCAGCTCATTTTCACCATTGAGCTGCTCTTCACATCACTGTAACATTTGGTATGATTCTGGAAACCATCCCTGCTATCCACTCTTTAACCGTGGATCAAAAGCTGCGTTTAGTTTGGGAGATATGGAATGATGTTTCTAAGGATACCCACCTTTCTCAGCAGACGTCCTCTTTGTTGGAAGAGCGACTGGCAGAATACGAGACCCATCCCAATGCCGTGCGAACGACCGATGAGGTTACCGCTGGTATCCTAAAACTTAAAAAACGTCTCGCGTCAGGCCAATCATGAATCCTGCCGTGTGGACACTCGGTGCTGAGTCTGATGTGCAAGCGATCTACGAACGTCTGGAAACCTGGGAGGAAGGCACTGGAGATCGTTTTTATGAAGAAGTCTTGGCTAGCGTTCGCCTATTGGAAGCCTTCCCTGATGCAGGGGCCATCGTCTTCGCAGAGAAAGTACGTCGTGTGTTAGTCTTTAATCGAAACTACGGTTTATTCTATGTGCCGGAAACGAGAGGTTTGGTGATTCATGCTTTATTGGATTTGAGACAAAACCCTGAACAGATCAGACGTCGTTTTGGTGCTCTATGATATTAATTCGTCACATGCTCACTGAATCTTCTTCTCGACCCGTCTCTGAGCAGGTCGAGCTTCTTGTGGAGCGGCGTCTTTTTCTCAAAAGGCGCTGGCGTGCTGTGGCAGCGGATGGGGTGGAGTTCGGGTTTGATCTGGAAACACGTCTCAAGCATGGTTGCGTGATTCACCAGACAGAATCCACAGATTATGTGGTTAGGCAGCAGCCGGAGACGGTTTATCAGGTGCGTCCAAATTCGGCTGATGAAGCTGCTCTCATGGGCTGGAAGATCGGCAATCTACATTTGGGTGTGCAAGTGGTGGACGGTGTGATTCGCATCACACATGATGTGGCCGTACTCCAACTTTTTGAACGCGAGGGCTGGTCCTTTGAGGAGGTCACCGTGGTCTTTAATCCTTTACGTGTCACTGCCCATGCTTCCTGAATGGCTTCCTTGGCTTTTGCAGGTGAATGACTCCCAATTTCCTTCGGGAGCTTACGCCCATTCCATGGGGCTTGAGGAATTGGTGCAGCGTGGCGTGGTGAAAAAACCGGAGGACTTGGAAGCTTTTCTCCAACATCAAATCATCCCGAGCTTGCTGGCTTTTGAACTGCCTTATTTGATCCAAGCTCATGCCTTGGCGGGGCAGGGAGATACTGCGGGGTTGCGTGCGTTGGATGAGGAATTGGATGCTTGGAAACTCGCCGCCGAATTGCGTCAGGCCAGTCGGCAGTTGGGTTCGCGACGACTCTCTTTGATCCAAAAGCTGGATGCTGATCCGGCCTTGGCTGCCTACGCGGCCAGTGGCGCTCCTTGTCATCACCTCATCGCCTGTGCGCTTGAGTTGCGGCGTTTGCCTGTGGCAGCAGCAGCTTGTGCTTTTTCTCTCCAGACACTGAGTGGTTACGCCATCAGCGCCATGAAATTGATGCGTCTAGGGCAGGAGCGCTGTCAGTTCATCATTCACGGCTCCATGGCCATCTTGGCCCCACAAATCAATGTCCTTGTTGAGTCACCCACTGAACGCATCGGTTGGTTCAATCCTCTTCTCGAAATCGCCTCCATGCGTCATGCTCGGGCGAACGAACGACTTTTCATTTCATGAGTAACCCACGTCCTATTCGTATCGGTATCGGAGGCCCTGTGGGCTCCGGCAAAACCATGTGCGTCCTGCGCCTCTGCCAGTGGCTGAAAGACGAGTATTCTCTGGCGGTCATCACCAATGACATTTATACCCGCGAAGATGCTGAATTCCTTTTGCGTCAGAACATTCTGCCAGCGGATCGTGTGATGGGGGTGGAAACCGGAGGCTGTCCGCACACGGCCATTCGTGATGATATCAGCATGAATATGGCGGCTGTGATTGAGTTGGAAAAACGCCACCCTGATTTGCAACTGCTGCTTATTGAAAGCGGTGGAGATAACCTTTCCGCGACCTATTCCCCTGAGCTCGCGGATGTCTTCATTTTCGTCATTGATGTGGCCGAGGGTGACAAAATTCCACGCAAAGGTGGGCCAGCGATTCGGAATAGCGATCTGCTGCTCATCAATAAAATTGACCTCGCGCCTTATGTTGGAGCCGATCTCGATGTTATGGCACGTGATTCCAAGCTCATGCGCGGGGATAAACCCTTTGTCTTTGCGGATATGAAATCAGAGAAGGGTAAAGATGAATTGATTGGTTGGCTGAAACGGGAGTACCTTTTCGTTTGAACGGTCACCTCCATCTTATTGGTTCCTGTTATGAATCCGGGCAGACGTATCTGCGCGAACGGTCATTCCGTGCCCCGCTGCATTTGAGTAAGCCCCATGAAGACGCTGGGGCTTTGGTGGTGAACATGGTGAATCCCACGGCAGGTATCTTTGACGGAGATATCATCGAACTGAGAGCCGAGGCTGAGTCAGGGGCTTCGCTCGTATTGACCACGCCCAGTGCCAGTCGGGTGTATCGTTCACGCTCCGGTGGTCCGGCGAAGGTGAAGCAGACCTTCAGGGTCCAGTCGGATGGCTTTTTGGAATTCTACCCCGAGCCATTCATCCCGCAGGCGGGGGCGCGTTATCAGCAGAAAACGGAACTGCACGTAGCTCCTGGCGGGCGATTGCTTTATTTTGACTGGCTTAGCCCCGGGCGTGTGGCCAGTGGCGAGGTCTTTCAGTATGCCGAATTGATCTGGGACATGGATGTCTGGACGGATGGGAAATTAGCTGCGCGGGAGCGTTACAGGCTTTCTCCAGAAGATCACAGCCTGGACTCGCTGCGTCGCCTGTATCCGCAGGGGCATTATTTGGGCTGTTTTTTCCTGGGGGCGCAGGAACTGCCTGTGGCTGAACTGGAGGCCCTGAATTCCCCAGAAGTGTATTTGGGCCATGGTCCATTGAGCTCCGGTGGCTTTTCTATCAAGGTTCTCTGTCAGGATAGTCTCAGTGCGCGGCGCACCTTGCAGAGGCTTCGAACCATCCTTTATAGGGGCATGCAGAGGCAGGTGCCTACCTTAGGACGGCATCTGTGATGGAGCCTGGATCGTGCAAGAGGCATAGGCTTGACCAAAATCCCCTTGCGCCAGGGCTTATCCACCGGAAGTCTGGGGCTTCATTTTCCTGACCATGCAAAGCCTTTGGAACGATACAGAAGCAGCCTCTTTCGGAACAGACATTCTTGTCCAGCGCGACTATACCAGCCGC
>JAOZVT010001101.1 GCA_025869455.1 Prosthecobacter sp. | reverse complement strand
TCTTCCGATCTGAGAGGGGATTTACCGAGTAGGAAGACCCGTGCCACTTTAAGCACGATCGATCGAACGGCGCTTATAAAGGAACTCAAACATGTTGCCTTCGTGGGGCTGATCCCAACTGATGCTCATGGTGCTGAGTGGCCCAAGGTTGAGGCGGTCAATGGTGGGGCACTCCAGCAGGGCTTCGGTGAATTCGGGGTCTTCTGTGATGGCGGTGACGATGAGGGAATAACCAATTTTGCTGAGAACTTCCGACTGCTTGACCTCGACGACACTGGCGTAAGGGCAGAGGAATTCGCGGTTGGCCAGCGGATGCTCCCAGCTATCGCAGCGAATGATGGTGGGGCGCAGGTAGGTGCCGCCTTGGAATTCTACTTTGCGGGGACCATTGCGATACTTGGCGGTCACGTCTTCGGCACCGGGTTTGTCGGCAAGGTCGGAGTCAATGACTCCGTCAATGTAGTCGGCCATCTTGGTGTTGGCGAAGCCGGAGAGGCGGGCGTTTTCATCATCGGCTGGCAATGGCTCGACTGGGCCTAGACGCTGGGCGATGGCATCGGCGATTTCTTTGCCATACTTCGGCACGATGACGGCGGAGGCATTGATGCAAGAGCGGCCCCCGTTGTCGCTGATGGAGCCGACGATGACATCCAGGTAGTCTTTCCAGTTTTCGATTTTGTCTTCCCCAATGATGATCTTGCTCCAGCCGGGGCCGTGTACTTGGACGCTCGGATTGCCTTCATACATCTTGGCCATGGCCACATCGCCAAAGACCAGATTGCGACCGCTGAGCTTGACGACTTCTCCACTGCCTTCGTGGTCAGTGGGGTAAAAGCCAAAGGCTTCTGGCGGGGCACCTGCGGCGATGAAAGCCTGGATCAGGCGGAAAGGGGTCCAGGGTTCTTCACGGCCTGGTTTGATGACCACCGGGATTTTCAAGGCGATGGCTGGCAGCCAGAGGGAATTCACGGCGGGTGAATTGCTGGGCATCACCAGGCCGAGTGAGTTGGTGGTGGGGAAGAAGGCCACGGGGCAGCCCGCCTGAGTGCCAAAACCTTTGTCAATCACACTCATGTCCAGGCCACGGGAGAGACCGTTCAGGATCATGTCCATGTGGGTCAGCGCGTAATGCAGCTTGGCCATGTTGCGCTTCACCATGACGTAGGGCAGGCCGCTGGTGCGGGAAAGGGTGGCGATGTATTCCTGCGGGGTTTGTGTGTGGCCCTTGTCCCCTAGGGGCAGGGTGCCATTCAGGAAGAGATCGCCCGCTTTGGCGGTGATTTCGACCAGTTGGGCGACGGTGAATTTTTTCAGGGCCTTGCGGGCCTCACCGATCTTGCCGAGGTCTTTTCTGACGATCCCCGCATTCACTTGACTGACTTCGGCGCAAACCTCGCCTGTTTTGTGGTCTTTGACCGGGACTTTATCCAGGGATTCGTAGGGGCGGCCTTTGCGCAGGGCGGGGAGGTGAGGGATGGAAGACATGGGCGAGTGATTGGAAGACGGAGGGTTTACGTGTGGCCTCTGCAAGGGGCAATAAAAAACAGGCGTTGGAGGACGGGTCTTTCAGGGAAGGGCGGTTGGCGGTGAAGGTGTTGGCGGTTGTTTGCTATGGTTGGCGTGGTTTGCTATGGTTTGGGAGGCGTTAGACTCGGCGGTGGATGGTGATGGTATGAGGGTCAGGGGAGCTTTCGTGTCTTGGCGAGCTCAAGCTCTGGAGTACTTCATTCACGAATGGGGATTTGGGGATGTGTTGAAAATTTCCCCATCTGGGGATTTTTATTCTTAAAGTGTTGTGAGTGAGTGGGTTAGGATGGGGATTTGTTGGGGCTGGCTTGGGGAGGTTTGGGGAAGTTGGCGGTTGTTGGCGATGGTTTGGGAAGGGGAGGCGTTAGACCCGAGGTTTGGTGGCCGTGGTATGAGGGGCTGGGGGTGCTTTCAAGTCTTAGCGAGCTAAAGCTCTGGAGTACTTTCATGCGTGAATGGAGATGGGTTGGGAGATGTGCACGGAGGTGCGCAGCTGCGATGCGTTGGATCTGGAGATAATGTCTCGGCCCATGCCTGTTGTGCAAGTGCCTGACACCCCGACTTGGGCTAAGTGGGGAAGAAAGGGAGGTCATTCGGTCAAAGCCGCTGACCTCCTTTCTCAGTCGTTCACGCTCCATTCATTGGCTAAAGCCTCGGCCTGCTCTAGCACCAGCCTCGTCGCTTCTTCGTAGCCTTCGGGAGGGTATTTGTATTTGCGCAGGAGGCGCTTGATCATGATGCGCATGGTGGCGCGGACGCTGTCGCGCTGCTGCCAGTCCACGGTGGTGCTGGCGCGGAGTTTTTCGGTGAGTTCGGCGGCGAGTTTTTTCAGGGCGTCATCGCCCATCTGGAGGAGGACTTCGGGTTTTTCGGCGAGGGCGTCGTAAAAGGCGATCTCATCCATGGTTAGGCCGAGCTCTTCATTGCGCTTCAGCGCGCCCTGAAAGTCCTTGGCCATGGCGATGAGCTCTTCGATGACCTTGGCGGTCTCGATGGAGCGGTTGTGATACCGGCGCAGGGTCTCCATGAGGCGGTCGCTGTATTTCTTTTCCTGCACGATGTTGGTCCGGCTGTTGGCGCGGATTTCATCCTTCAGCAGGCGCTCCAGCAGTTCCACGGCCAGGTTTCGCAGCGGTGTCTTGCGCACGTCATCCAGGAATTCCGGGCTCAGCAGGCCGATGTTCGGCTTGTCCAGTTTGGCCAGGGCGAAGATGTCGCTCACGCCTTCGGACTGGATGGCATTGTCGAGGATCTGTTTGAGCGCGGAGTTCTTTTCGTCCTCGGTCAGTTTTTTGCCGACGCTGGCGTTCTTGACCAACACGGCGCGGATGGCGGAGAAAAAGGCGATCTCGGTGCGCAGCTCCGCCGCCTGGTCCAGGGTGCCGCAGAGGGAATAGGCCTTGGTGACGGAGGC
>JAOZVT010001100.1:2027-2945 GCA_025869455.1 Prosthecobacter sp. | reverse complement strand
CACCTCGCTCCCTGAAATAACCTTAAGAGTTTCAACAAATTCAGCCCATGCAGGGATCATCGCTTGCTCTTCATCTGACCACGCAACCTCAGTGATCAATCGCGCACCATCCAGCTTCCGCTGGAGTGCATCAAGAAACGTCTGGAGTGGAGGTCGATGTTGATGCCAATTGTTGCCCGGTAGGCGATTCGTTACCAAAACGCACTTCAAAGAAGGCCAGTCGATGCGAATCTTGCTCCATGATTGGGCCAATGACCCCAGTAGCGACTTCTCACCTGCCCCGCATGAAACCAAGTCACTAAAAGTGAGCGGATCACCCACACGTGAGTGTTTCATTTGCATGAGTTCGACGGTGCCATCTTCGTAACGAACTCCAACATCATCCCAGCCTTTGACTCCTGTGAGTTGAAACGCCACAGACTTTGTCGTTGAATCAGGGTCCAGCAATTCAACGACATGCACCAAACCATGTAGCCACTCGAACCAGCTCGGTTCTGCTGAACCAGCGTTGGGTTGTTGATTGTTGGATTTCATGTGTTTTCTGATTGCGCAAGTCCTTGAATGGAAACTGTCATTTTGAAAAGGCCGTCGGTTATCGGTAGCCCTTCTGGCTCAAGGTTGGTAATGATTCTTCCGCCAGATGCAGACAAGGATTAAATGAACGGACGATTATTTTGAGCCAGTTTAACGATTCGGCTCGTCATTCACTCATCATAACCCGAAGAAACCACAAAAGAACGCTGCCGCATGGTCTGTGCGACCGAAACAGCATAGCAACTTGCCGTTGTAGAGCAGCCAAACCGTATAGCGGGCGCCCCCCCCCCCCCGGGGGGGGGCCCCCCGCCCACCCGCCCCCCCAAACCCCCCCCCCGCCCGGGGGGACCAAAACCCCAGGAGCCCCCCCCGCCCAAGACGAAC
>JAOZVT010001100.1:0-2017 GCA_025869455.1 Prosthecobacter sp. | reverse complement strand
CTTGCCGTTGTAGAGCAGCCAAACCGTATAGCGCCCGCCCACCCGCCCTTGGGGGCTCCGCGCCGCCATCCGTCCCCAAGCTTCCCACCACGCGGCAGCTTGGAACAATCCCCTTCGCTGCCACCTGGCCATAAGCTTCCCTTCCTACCCGCCGAAACAGAACCACGGCGCTCACAAGGCGGCAACATATCGCCCTCCTGCGCCCACCGCTTCTGTTGTCGCTCTTGACGCCCCTTTGGTTCCGTTTACTTAAAACCGTAATGACCATGAATTCAGTCGTGGGGCAAAACCTGAATGAGCTGCTTGCCCTTCATTCGGTGCCGGGCATCTCCAACAGAATGGTGAACCGATGAAATTCATCTCCATTTGCGACAGGTCCAGCATTGTCTAATGTGAAATCTTTGCTGATGCATACCGCGCCTACGGTTTGGCAACGGTGCGCTATCCGATTGTTCAGGTTACGGCTGAGGTAACGCCCTTCGATAACCAAGCTGGATTCACTCTTGCTGTGCAACGCGTAGAGAAAGCCAGACACGTCCAGATGACCAAAGCATCTTCATAAACATGGCGAAAGTCATGAGTTGATCCTCCCCTGTAGTGGTGTGTAGGACTGTGTGTCAGCGTTCACCTTAACCACGTTGAATGCGCTGCACGGCCATCCTGATTGGCAAGCTAAAGCCCTCACTGGGCTGCTCAAACAGATAATCGGTTCCCCCTGAAGGTAGCCCCCAATTATCTGTCTTGCCCACCACGCTGCGCTCCAGTCTTCCAGGACTTTTTATGCACTGCCATCAAGGCCGCGACAGGCGCAGCCACTAACAAGAAAGGAGAACTATCATGACACAATCAACACAACCAAAACAGGCGACAGGCAAATCACCAACTCACGTTGCCTATCATGTCCGCGAAAGAGCCAATAATGATTCATTCTGGACGAGAATCGGCAGTGCTTGGGCGCATTCCGACGGACAAGGTTTCAACATCCAGATTGAGACTGTCCCTCTCGATGGGCGCATCACCCTTCGCACGGTCTCAGAACCAGCAAAATAAACACTCGAAACAACCGGGCGGGCCGCAGGTCCGCCCACATCAAAAGGAGAATATCATGACATTTTCATCAGCCATCGTGAACCCGCATTATGCCGGAACACGTCATCAACCAAGAACCAAACAAGCCGTCTATGCGAGGCTGCCAGACGCACCTATCAATGGCAGCCCCGTCCCTCATCTAACCAGCCTCTATCATGGCAATGATAAGGGCACATATGGGGACCGACGTTATCCCGGCAATTGCGGAGGAATGCTGATCCGGGACCTCATCACCTATTTTGCACCAAGAAATGTGCTCGACCCGATGACCGGCAGCGGCACTTGTGCCGACGTATGCAAAGAGCTTTCGCTTCCATGCACTTCGCTGGACATCCGCTATGGCTTTGATGCCACTGACCCAGCCTGCTATGAGAAGCAGCTCAATGGTGCCAAGTTTGATTTCATCTGGGCTCACCCACCTTACTGGAGACAAAAGCTCTACACCGTCAATTCACGGGATCTCTCCCGAACGGACTCCCTTCCTGAATTCTTGGAAGGCTATGCATCGTTCATTCGATGCTGTGCAGAGTCCCTCCAGCCCAATGGCAAATTTGCCATCCTCATGGGCGACTATAACGACAAATCCGGTTTCATCCCGCTGGTGCATTACACCAAAGAACTCGCTTTTATGGCAGGTTTACGCCAGCACTGCACCGACATCATTCGCTTCAGTCATGGAGCTTCAAGCAGTCGCAAGGTCTATCGCAGCAGCTTTATCCCTGGCTTGCACGATGTGTGCATGATCTTCGAGAAGATTCCGCGATAGTGCGGCTTCTTCGCAGAAATGCCTAACCAAAGGCTGGTAGCGATTCACATCAACGGATTCGTTATCAGCCTGCCACGGAAGACTTCGCAAGCCGCTATCGAAACCATCCTTTCCACTATGAAGCAACTCCGCACTGCCCCCACGAGCAACCCCACCCTTCAT
>JAOZVT010001099.1 GCA_025869455.1 Prosthecobacter sp. | reverse complement strand
GAAATCCTCATGGGCTTCCGTCGCACCCCACAGATGAAAGGCCAGTTCGCCTAAAAGGGGACTTTTTCAGGATCGACTAGAGATGGTTGTATTGCTGATCAAACCCCCTTCATGGAGGTGTTTGTCCATGCACCCTTGAGCCTTTGTGAGGAACTCGACCCCAAAGGCCTTTACCGACTGGCAAGGTCTGGGCAGATCTCTCAATTTACGGGAATTGACTCTCCTTACGAAGAACCTGAGCGGCCAGACATCACTCTCTGCACTTCTAAACCTGCAGAGTGCGTCAAAAGTCTTCTTGAGCGCGTGATGGAGCTCAGCGGGACTTTTGAAGGCTGATTCACAGAAGTTTCATGAACGGCATGGGGAATTCTCCCGCTACCTCTAAGGCTTCATCGCTCTTAGCGCAGGAAGATCGAGCATGATGTTCTGGCTGCGCATGAGGGTTTCCCCAACCAAAAGTGCGTCAGCGCCTGCTTCAGCCAGGCGGGCGGCGTCGGCGGGGGTTTTGATGCCGCTTTCGGAGACGAGGATGATGTCGTCTGGAACTTCTTCGGCCAGGGCTTCGGTGGTGGCCATGTCCACGGTGAAGCTTTTCAGATTGCGATTGTTGACGCCGAGGATGCGCACGTCGGTATCGAGAGCGCGTTCCAGTTCAGGAAGGTCATGGACTTCCATGAGGACATCCAGTTGGAAGGTGTGGGCGATGTCCAGGAGCTTGACCAGTTCTTCCTGCTTCAGGGCGGCGACGATGAGTAGAATGGCATCCGCTCCGGCGACCACGGCTTCATAGATCTGGACTTCATGGATGATGAAGTCTTTGCGCAGGCAGGGGATGTCCACCTGTTCACGGACCAGGGAGAGGTATTCGAGGCGACCTTGGAAATACTTTTCATCGGTTAGGATGGAAAGGGCACTGGCACCGGCTTTTTCATAACCACGGGCGATGGTTAGGGGATCAAAGTCTGTGGAGATCGTGCCTACGGAAGGGGAAGCACGTTTCACTTCGGCGATCATTCCGAGGCGCGTGGGGTCCAGTCGGAGGGCGTCTTCCAGTGAGCGGAAGTCATCGCGGAGCGTTGCGGCGGCGCGGAGGATTTCCATGCGTGGCAGCAGTTTTTCCACTTCGGTGCGCTTGTGCGCGATGATTTCGTCCAGCTTATTCATAGGGGGGCGGAAGATGGGGGCGATCTGGCGCGGTGCAAGTTGCAGCTTGCATGAGGTGTGGAGTAAAAAGTTAGACAAAGTGCTCTCGGGGTTGCGCCTGACGGTGAGACACCTATTTTCAGGCTTCTGACTGCTCTATGAAGATTGCCCCAAAACCTTTCCGTGTCGGTATTGTCGGTGCTGGCCCTGCCGGTGCCACGCTTGCTTGTTTGCTGGCGAAGGAGGGCGTGGATGTGGTGTTTTTTGATGATGGCAAACGTCCGGACATGGTGGTGGGAGAGTCCTTGGTGCCACGCTTGGTGAATGTGTTTCGCCGTTTGGGCATTGAAGATGAGGTGGCCAAGCTGGGTACTTACAAGCCGGGAGTGACCTGGATTTTTGATGAGAATGATGCTCTGGAGCTTTCCTTCACGGCCATGCGTGGTGTGCTGCCGACGTATGCTTACAATGTGCCGCGTCGCCCCTTTGATGACCTAGTGCATCAGACGGCGCTGGATGCTGGCGCGCGATTTGTGCCTTGTGATGTGAAGCTGGAAGTTGGCCTAACCGAGCGTGGTGAAAAAGTGCCGCGTCTTAGTGCTGAAACGTTGGCTCTGGTGCCAGATTGGAATGGTAAGCATCCTGATCTGCTGGTGGATGCCAGTGGCCGACGTCGTTTGTTTGCCAAATTGCTGGGCATCAAAGCGGCCATTGGGGATCGCAAAGATGTGTCCCACTTTGCCCATTATGAAAACTGCACCATGCCGACTCCAGACGGGCAGACAGTCATCACACGGCTGAAGCACGGCTGGTCCTGGCGCATCCCCCTTCGCAATGCGCTGAGCATTGGCGTGGTGTTCGATAAGGAACATGCCAAGCAGTATGGCAAAACAGCGGAGGAGCAGTTGGAAGCCGTCATTGATCAGAACAAGCCTCTGGCTGATGCCTGCCCTAACCGCAAGCGTATCACGCCAGTGACCACCTATGCGAACTACCAGCTCATTTCTGAGCAGGGGCATGGCGATGGCTGGGTCTGTGTGGGGGATTCGTTTGGGTTTGTGGACCCCATGCTTTCGCCTGGGCTTTGCATGGCCATGGTTTCTGCGGAGCAACTGACGGATGCCATTTTGCAAAATCGGCAGGATGACTGGAGCAAGGCGTTTCAGGAATACCTGGACTGGTTCCGTGACATGCTGGGTGCTTGGCAGGAGCTGGTGGACATGTTCTATGGCGGCCACATTTTTGCGCTCCAGCGTACAGGCACGAAGATGTCTCAGATGTTCCCGGGCAAGATCAGCATGATCATGCAAAGGCACTTTGAGAAAAACATCTCCGGCATGGCGGGTGGCGGGCTCACCAATCATCCTTACAGCCGCAATTTGCTGCGCTTCATGACTCGTTTCGCCATCTACGGGGAAGAACCTGCGGATTACGCGGTGGTGTGAGTCTTGCGCCAGAGGGCTAACCACACGCCGCCGATGAGGCCCCACAGGCCCAAGGCGGCGAATCCGAGAATGGAGGCGACCAGCGCTTGGCTGGGGCCGATGCCTGGCTGTCCACCGAGCCATTCCACCAGCAGGCCTTCACGAATGCCTAGGCCGCTAATGCTGATGGGGAGCGAGGCGATGGCATCCACCAAGGGCATGAGGCCGAGCATGGAGGGCAATGGAAACTCGATGCCCAGAGCGCGCACGGCTGACCAGTAGGCGGCATAGGCGCAGGCTGACCCGAGACTGGAAACGGCGAAACCCGAGAAGAGCCAGGGATGCCGAAACGTGCCTGCGTAGATCGGCTCTGCCTTGG
>JAOZVT010001098.1 GCA_025869455.1 Prosthecobacter sp. | reverse complement strand
CCAAGAATTCTTGCGTTCCGGCTATCCGTGGCTACTGATGTAGAATAAAATACAATTGGAATGGTAATCAAGAATATCGAGGATAAGGACATCAAAAATCTTTCTTCATAAGAAGAGTGCTTGAATTTAATCA
This sequence comes from Prosthecobacter sp., assembly GCA_025869455.1. GTDB lineage: Bacteria > Verrucomicrobiota > Verrucomicrobiia > Verrucomicrobiales > Verrucomicrobiaceae > Prosthecobacter. The sequence goes on along the minus strand of JAOZVT010001098.1, from coordinate 2,815 downwards.
AGATGTAAGAAAGAGGATTTGTCGTCACATATCCATTTTTGACCGCATGATTGGCAATTATCCCTAAAATGATTGGGGAATATATGTATAGTAATGCGCTGAAGAATATAAGTTTCACTTAATTGGTCCGGTCAAGCGAATCGTAAATGGGTCGAACCAGTGTTAGCATGGTACGGCTACCCTTTGGGCTCCCGTCGCACCGTGATTCCTCCGTCTGGACGACAACGCTTTTCAACAACAGTAAGACGTTGATAGACAGGCACTGTTTTAGGTGAACCACAGCCGCACGCTGTTTCACCTAGCGTCCCATTTTTGCCTCAGAGAAATCAGTCTATCGTCGCTATTTAGTGCGCTGCTTGCTTCTCCAATTTTCTTCAATATCCCTTCTATCTCATAGGGCCAAGCCTGCGCGTTTTCTGGAAGAACGGCATGAAGTAGAGCCAGCGCCTGTTCCGGGTACCGGTCTACTATATTGTCTCCGGATCGACGAAGCTCTGGCAGTATCAAGTGGTCACGCTCGATAGTGCTCAAGAGCGGCAAAACTAATGCAGCTACTGCCGGAAATTCGTCTTCGCTGGAGAAAGCCAGTTCGCAAAGGCGAGCTGATGTGTTGGGCGATCTCGCTGACAGTTGGCGCGGCCAAATCTGCAGCAGTTCGGAAAGCTGTCCTTCCCATCGCTCGTGCGAGTTTGCGTTCTTCTCATCAGACCATTTTTGAGCCTGCCATAGAATACGCGCTCTAAACTCGTCATCGACTGTCAAAAGTAAGCTGCGCATCTCGTCATTGGAGATACAGCGCTCGCCGGTGACGGTGTCAATAGTTCCCCATCCGGCGAGGATCATACCTGCGATGATTTCAACATATGAGCGTCGCGATGGGAGAGGATTAGCGGCGAGCGCCAGAATGTCCTTTTTCAATCGCATATAGAGCTCTCGATTCGGAGTTCTTGCCCCCCATAAGAAGCCCGACCATGCTGCGTCTCGGTCGTCCGTGTCGTCACCTCGAAGCGCAGGTAACAAATACTGTTCCGTCCATTTCGGATCGACGGCAAAAAACCAGTTGATGTTGTGAAACAAGATCACAATCGCATGTCTGCGTGAGTCGTTTGGAAGCGCTAACAGGGTTTCAGCGTGCACGAGCCATTCGGTGGGAAATCCTTGATTTCGATTGAGATTATCCTTACGAGGGTCATTAAAAAGCGCCTGCGCGATCTTACCCGTCGGAGAATTAATCGACTCCATCGTCCAGTCTGGTTCGTTAGAGCCACGCACGATACTCGAACGTCCCTCGTTCGGCGATTCACGAAGGACACGAGCCAGCTTCCTCAAAATGCAGTCAAAAGCAGGAAGACAGTCCTCGCTCAGTTTCGCACTGGCATCTTTAAGCCAATCGGTCACCGGGCGGAGGATCGGTGCAAGCTGGTCATCTGGATAGCGAGTTAGTCGCTCGGCAATCAACCTAGCTAACCTCGGTTTGTCATTTTTCCGTGCCTCTGAAGTAAGGAACCGTCGCCATGCCCACTCAGGGAAGTCTCCTCGTTTAGCTGCATAGCTCAGCGCTGCAAAGGCGCGCGCAGGGCGTTGAGCGGCGAGGCCGGTGAAAGGATCGTTCTCGACAAGAAAATCGTCTGAGCGACCGCTACATTCCTTGGCTCGCAGCAGCACTTGTGACAGGGGAATTTCCGCTAGTACCTCATAACTGGTGTCAGTCCTGACCCAACCTGTCCGACCCTCCAAGGATTCAGCAGCCTTCCCGCCATAATCTTCGTTCCAGTCTGGCACAGCAGCGCGGAGCAGCTTCGCCTGCCTAGTTATGCTGGCGGAAAGCTTGCATCCTGAGTGTTGAAGCCACTGAATGCGATTTAGAGTTGCCCAAGCTCTTCTTCTATCGAAGGCTGCAAACTTCTCGCCCCGCCATCGCTTTGGGCCCTTCAACAGCTTTTCTTCGATTAATTTACGGGGCTCACCACTGAGTTTCCCCCATCGATCCGCGAGGACTAGCAAAAGATCTCGCTGATGATAGCTATCCCAGAAGGCACCATCGCTTAAAGACTTGATGAATTTTCCGAAGTCATCGTCTGAGACGACGCTTCGCTTTCCTGATGCCCATATTCGCAATCGTGCAAATATGGTGTCATCGTCCGTAGGCCAAGACAAAAACTCGCGCTTAGCGGCAACCCTATTGGTTTTGTGCAGTTGAGAAAATAGGTCGGTGAACCGGATTATCGAGGCCGAAAGTCCGTGTGTTCGATGATAGCGGTCGTCTTCGATACTGCTCTGCACTATTGGACTTATATTGCTGAGACCGTAACCTCCTATTTCGTTCTCAAGTGCAAGGGCCAGCTCAAGATTCTGTCGCAGGACTCTCAGTACGGCCATGCACCACTTGTCCGGTACCGTAACCGCTTCGTGCGTTTCAGGATATTTGACATCCATCCGCAACAAGCGAGCGCCGTTCTCTCCATCTAGCGCCAGTCCGGGCGGCGTTGGACCACCCCAGAGATCCGGCTCCGCCGAAAGGTGAGGTCGAAGCACCTCCCCAAGGCGCCTAACGACAGCGCTACTCCATCCGTCGGCCTTAATGATGTTTTGCAGCGCGTACCAATCTCTGTTGAAGTCCTCGACGTAGTTCCAAGCCTCAAAAAGAGACCGCCAAGCGTTGCGAATATCTTTGTGGATGTGGCGACTGCTTCGCTCAAGCTCCCATAGAATGTGTTCTTGAATGCTCCGATGAAGTGATGACTGATGAGCGGCCCACCACACGGCGGCGGGTTGGTCGCAGACCTTTGCGAGCCAAATTCCGAGTTGACCTATT
>JAOZVT010001097.1 GCA_025869455.1 Prosthecobacter sp. | reverse complement strand
ACATCAGGTTCATGTTTGCCGACGTAGCCTGAGCCGAGGCGTTCCAGGCGCTCCACATTGGCGCGGCGTCCGTGCATGTTAAGGGTGAAAAGTTTGTTTCGGTATTGGTTAGGCCATTGGTCGGCCTGGTAGATCATGGTGCCGATGTGGGCATGACCTCCACCTAGGTCATTGGCCTTGCCGTCTCGGCTGTCCTGCCAACTGCCATTGGTATCAAAGTGATAATGATCGGCGATCATGTCTAGCCGTTCATACACGCCTGGGTTCATGGATGGGCTGGTATCATGGAGATGCGCGCCAGGGATGAGGTGCCAGAGATGACCGGTGACGGTGTTGACGAAAAACATTTCGCCATTGGCATCCCAATCACTTCCCCAAGGATTGGTGGTACCATGGGTGAGGACTTCCACCACTTTGCGCTCAGGATGAAAACGCCAGATGCCGCCTTTGAGCGGGATGCGCTGATCTTCCGGAGTGCCGGGCAAGCCGAGATTGCCTGGGCAGGAGTGACCGCTGCGGCCATACAGCCAGCCATCGGGCCCCCAGTGCAGTCCATTGGCAAAGTTATGGTAGTTATCTTTGGCCACGGTGAAGCCGTCCAGCATCACTTGCGGAGGGCCGTCAGGGATGTCATCGCCATTGGCATCTGGGATGAAGAGGACTTGAGGGGGGCACATGAGCCAGACTCCGTCACGGCCTACTTCCACACTGGTCAGCATCTGCACATCATCGGTGAAAACCTTGCGGGTTTCCGCCACGCCGTCGTGGTCGTTGTCCTCTAGGATGATGACGCGGTCACGAAGAGCGAGGTCAAAGCGTTTGGAGCGTTCCGCATAGGTGTAGTTCTCTGCCACCCACATGCGTCCTTTTTTGTCCCAGGCCATGGCCACGGGATTTTGCACGTCAGGCTCTGCTGCAAAGAGGGTGGCTTTGAAACCTTCTGGTAACTTCATTTTTGCCAGAGCTTCCAGCGGGGCTGGGGGCTGGGCATCGCCTGGATCACTATTATAAACGGCAGGGAACTCAGCCTGGCAGAGGCTGGCGGCAGCAAGAATGCAGAGGAGGGGACGAAACATACGGGCGGATAAAGGCGGGAGGGGGCTGTCTTTTAGTGACCAGTACAACAAAAGAAGATCATACATACTAAAAAGGAAAGTCGCTTTCCTTCTTGCTAGAAGTTCATCTCTCCGCTGGGATAAGAGACCCCACCATGAAAATAACCTTTTGCGGAGCTGCTGGCACGACGACGGGATCAAAACATTTGATCGAAATCAATGGAGCAAAGATTTTGCTGGATTGTGGTCTCTATCAGGGACGGCGCAAAGAAGCGATGGAGCGGAATAGCGATTTCCCCTTTGATCCGCAAAAGATTGACGCCGTGGTGCTCTCTCATGCGCACATTGACCACGCTGGAAATCTGCCACACCTAAGTAGGCGCGGTTACCAGGGGAACATCTATGCGACGCCCGCCACACGGGATCTGTGCAGCATCATGCTACCCGATGCGGCGCATATTCATGAGAGTGATATTGCTTGGCTGAATAAGCATCGGAAGCGTGATGATTTGCCATTGTTGGAGCCGAACTATCGGAAGATAGATGCGGAGAACTGCATGCGTCAGTTTGTGACGCTGAGTTATAATCGCCCGATGCAGCTTGCTGATGGCGTGCGCCTAACATTCATTGATGCGGGGCATATCTTGGGGAGCGCTCAGGTGATATTGGATCTGGAAGATCATGAGACGAAGAAGAGTTGCCGCCTGCTTTTCAGTGGTGATGTGGGGCGTCCAGGCAATGATCTTTTGGAAGAGGCGGCTGCTAGCGAGAATGTGGACTATGTGATCATGGAGAGCACCTATGGGGGGCGGAAGCATGAACTGGCGGCGCAAACGTCTGAGCACATCTGTCATCTGATCCGGGAGATTCAGATGCGCGGTTCGCACCTCATCATTCCCGCCTTTGCGGTGGAGCGCACGCAGCAGCTTCTTTATACGCTGGATAAGTTACGTTCAGAAAAATGCTTTGCTCCTGTACCTACTTATGTGGATAGCCCGTTGGCTGTACGTGCCACGGAAATTTTTCGGCTGCATTTGGAGGATCTAAAACCCAAGGTGAGAGAGGCTGTCTTCATGCGTGATGATCCCTTTGGTTTTGAGGGATTGCGCTTGGTGCGCAGTGTGGATGAATCCAAGGCGCTGAATAAGATCAAAGGTCCCGCTATTATTATCTCAGCCTCTGGCATGGCGGAAAGCGGGCGCATTTTACACCACTTGCGGAACAATGTGAGCAACCCAGATAATATACTGCTCTTTGTGGGTTACTGTGCGGAAAACACATTGGGCTGGAAGCTGCGGAGTGGTCAAAAGCATGTGAACATCCTCGGGGATGAATTTACCGTGCATGCTGACATTGAAACGTTAGACTCCTTTTCAGGTCATGCGGATCATGATGAATTGATGGCTTACTTCAGCCGTATCCAAGGGCCGAAGCGTCGCGTCTTCCTGGTGCATGGAGAGCCTGAACGATCGAACGTTTTGTGCAAAGCACTGGCTGAGAAATACCCAGAAAGCCAGGTGGAAGTCGCAGGCATGTTACAAGCTGTAGAACTGTAAATGCCCACGACAAACGGCGGTTACTTCGGTCCAAACTTGGTCGTGCTGAGAATGCGGAAACGATAGTATGGATCGAGGTTGCCGCCTGCGGTGGCGAAGTCGGGCAGGTTTGGATCTGCGGGGTCCACGTAACGTTCGATGATGGAAGAGCCACGGTTTTCAGCAATGACACGGTCCTTGCCTTCTTCCCAGCTAGCCCAGGCTTCGACACTGCTGCCCCGGCTACGCGTGACTTGGTTGAGTGCCTGCACGCGGTAGTGGACACGATACGTGTTCGACTTGGTGGTTAGGCGGGGATAGAGCGTGGCGTATGGGTGCTCACGGACATTATCACCCG
>JAOZVT010001096.1 GCA_025869455.1 Prosthecobacter sp. | reverse complement strand
AACCGGCGACTTTGCGTCTTCGCCGGGAGGGGGCGAATACAACACCCGAAAGGGGAATCAGCCCGTCCGACTACGTGCGGTTTTTCTGCCTCCCGGCTCCCGGCCGCAATCCTGCGTGCCGGGTTTCCCGACAAGGAAAGGAGACTCCATGCGCAATCCCCGCATGGTCAATCTGTTGGAAGAATAGCTTTCACATGGCGCTGGCGAACATCGGGCTGAGGAAAGTGGGAGATTTATATTGGAGCATCCCGATGATGTCTGAACGGCAACGGCACAACGTGCCCAAACTAGAGCAAAGTTGGGTCTATAGCCGTGTAGATGCGCTGCGGCCTAATGACCTGCCGCTTGGCGTAGAACCAGCAGCAGATAACAATGTCATGAAGATAATGGAAGATTGCCTCTTCATGCGTACTGCGGCGGGTTCGCTCTATGGGGGGCGACGTAGTATGAGTTGGTGGGCTGTTGTAGTGACGGTTTTCGTTTGGCTGTCTTTTTTTGCAATGGAGTATCTAAACTATAAAATCGCTGTGAAAAAAACAGAGTTTAATGGTGATTTTTTCATGTTTTACTCCCAGTATTGGTACTTCTCATGCGGAGTGGCTCTGTTTTTTTTAGTTGGTTGTTCTATATTTTTTATCCCTTGGCGGCGTCAACTGCCTATTATATTTAACCGCAAAACCAAGAGGGTCACCTGCTTTGTCGATAACGAAATCTTAAGCGAGGAATGGAACAGCCTCGATGCGTACATCAAGGACGTGACCACGGTGGCTGCAGGGGGGGCGCCGATCAATGAGGGTATCCTCACTCTGGCTTTTCATCGCTGGGGATTTGACGGAAAGCAACTGCGCGCCGTCATCATGGGTACCCAGGACGCACCGGAGGCGATGGCCAATCGGGGCATCTACAGCGCCGCGATGGTCTGGGAGTACATCCGCCTGTACATGCGAGAGGGTCCTACGGCAGTCCCGCCTATTGCGCCTATTTTCGAGTATCGACTCACAGGCATCGGTGACCCATTCAGACAGTTCAACCCATTCAAATTCCTGAAGGTGAAAATCTGGTGGTATCCGATAGCCGTGCCTTTTTTCCTCTTCGTTGCCTTGCCGCTGGCACCGGTCGCGATTGCTGGTGATCTGCTCTACTACGCGCTCGACTGTATCCTGCCGCGCCGCAAGTGGCCGCAGGAACTCATCGATGCTTGCGACGGCGTCTGGGACGGGCGGGAATGATGATGCGAGAGTGGACGGTGTTGAAAGAGTACCGCGATCATTTCTATTCACTGCTTAGGGGGCCTGGGACAGAGACACAGCTGAACATGATCCAGCTGCGTGAAAACCTCACCATGCTATCCACCCTCGCCAACCCACGCTTCCGCTCGGACGAACACCTCCGCCTGCCGATTTCCTTGCAAGCCCTGAGTGACTGCTTCGCCTACATGGCCCAGGACGTCAACGACATGCTGGAATCCCTGCGCTACCACTACGGCGAACACAAGGAAGAAGCGGAAGAAGCCGTCAGCAACGCGTAACAAAAACGCGGGCAGCCGGCGCCCGCGTTCTGTTTCGTATCAGCCAAAATAGTTGAAGCTGCGGGAGGTCGAGCGTTACCGTTCCCCAATTCCGCATACAACCGATCCGATGGTTTAGAAAAGAGTGCCGCCAATGTAGTAGCGCGCCTAATACTCACGCCAGAACGAACTATTGCCTGTCCATTCCATCTGTTGATCCTAGCTTAGATCTTTGGCTAACTCACTCAAAGCAGGCGGCATGTCCAGTTATTACAGCGAATCATTAGAGATATTTTATTCGACCAGCATCAGCGCCAGCTTGAGCCTAAAATTCCGAACAAATATCCTCCTATTTGCTGATATTACAGCTTGAAAATCAACGCAACAAAAGACTTTCAAACTGCTCAAATGCATGGATTGTTTCCTTCCCGAACTTGTGAATTTCCCTAAATTCTGGATAGACGAAGCCCAGGGACTTGCTTAGATAATCAACAGATGATGCGAATACTTTAGGATTCTTCATGCGATACGCGGCCACAGCATGCTCTGCTGATTTCATCATCTTTTCGATCTCTCCCATCGTTACCAGCCTAGAGCCTAAAGTCGTATCTTTCAGCTCCGCAACAATCTTCGACAAGAGGGCTCTGTTAATAGGAAGATTGTCGAACTTCTGCGATAGAAATGCGACGATATTTTCTTCTGAAGTCCGCACGCTCGTCCAATCGGAGACAGAATCGATAGATTCCATAGTCGATCTCAGCTTTTTCACTCTCCCTGCCAAGATAAGGAATCGATTCCACTCCACGGGTTCTGTTGGAAGAGTGGTTCGGCGCAAGGCGCCTCTAAGTGACTCAAGCTCACCATCGATGACGGCAACCTCTTCACGCACAGCCAGCCGGCTCGCTAAAGCTTGTTGTAATTGAATCAATGTCTCTGCGTGCACAGAAGCCGACGCAGCCTCAAGCACCTGCTGATCAGCCAAAGCAGAATCTTTCAAGGCAACTTCTTCCAATGTGGATGCAAGCCTGTTTTTTACTGCTTGAACTTCGCCTGACAAACGTAAATTCTGCGCCTTCTCTTTATCTAGGAGCTCTACGTTATCCGAGGCAAGTGTCTGCAGTTCAGCGATCTTTGCATTTTTTGTTTGCTTGAACTCGATATAGTTCGTTGGCGAAACCCATCTAATTTTGTCAAACAATCGTTGAATAGTGGATTGAGCCAAGCCATAAAACTCTGCAAGCACAACAAAGAGCGCTGAGAACACATAGAAGCCGATGGCAATTAAAGCTGCAATAGCTAGTGGCTTCCAAAGAGTGGAAACCAGCCCAAGGTGATGTTTTGCGACAATTGCTATGCGAGATTCGACTGGCAGCTTGGAGAAGAAAATCAACAGAACTGGTTGCCAATTCACTGCGATCCATGCGAGTGCAAATGCCCCCGCA
>JAOZVT010001095.1 GCA_025869455.1 Prosthecobacter sp. | reverse complement strand
CTTTCACTTCACGACCGCCATTGCTTATCAGCGCGGTGCCCTTGGTGGCCGATTGGAAGGTGTGTATGCAGCCGCCCAAGATCGAGTCAGTTCAGGCGAATTACCCACGGACTCGTATTTCCTGCTCAATGCTGCCGTTACATACACCGTGGTGCGTGGCCCTGTGACAGTAGATCTCTATGTCAAAGGCGTGAACCTTACCGATGAGGAAGCACGTGAGCACACCTCCTTCCTCAAAGATCGCGCTCCTTTGAGCGGAAGAGGTTTCGTAACGGGTGTAAAACTGACGTTTTAAAGAACCGTTAAACGAAAGTCCATCGAGCAGACATGAGGTCTGTCCGATGGACTTTTCCTTTTTGTTAGGCGCTTAATTTCGCCGTAATGCCAGCCACATGCTTGCCCTGGAAACGAGCGAGCGAGAGCTCCTTCTCACTAGGCTGACGAGAGCCATCAGGTCCCGCAATCGTGGCCGCACCATAAGGGCTGCCGCCGCGCACTTCACTGATATCCGTCAGTTCGGGTGCGGAATATGGCAGACCGACATAGATCATTCCGTGGTGCAGCAAGGTTGGGATAGATGTCAAAATGGTGGACTCATTGCCGCCTCCCGTACCCGTGCTGGTGAAAAGGCTGCCGACCTTGCCGATCAAAGCCCCTTTGGCCCAGAGTCCGCCAGTTTGATCCAAGAAGCTGCGCATCTGCGTAGCCATGCCACCGAAACGAGTGGGAGTGCCAATGATGATAGCATCGTAATCTGCGAGTTCCGCAGGAGAAGCCACCGGCGCGTTTTGATCCAGCTTGGCTCCCATCTTCTGGGCAGCCTCATCCGAAAGTGTCTCTGGAACACGTTTCAGGGTGACTTCGACACCGTCAACAGTGCGGGCACCTTCAGCGATGGCATTGGCCATGGTTTCAATGTGACCGTAGGTGGAATAGTAAAGAACGAGGAGCTTGGACATGATGTTGTGGAGTTAGGTTTGCTTGACCCCTCCATCATGCCCTCCAGAAACCCAGGCGACCAATGCCTGATGCTTAGGCTTAGCCTTACTTTTTGACATGCTCCAGATTCTGCCCAGTAACTGCTTTCCTGAAGTGCGTAAAAACAAAGCCGCGTCTGGTCTTTGCTGTGCTATAAAATCCAGGACATCATGCCAATCACCCGCATTTATCTCATCCGCCACGGGGCCACCATTCTGACCGCTGAGGATCGTTTTGCCGGAGCCACCAATGTTCCCCTCTCAGACGAAGGTCGCCAACAAGCCGCCAGTTTATCCAGTCGTCTCAGCACTTTCCCAGTCGCAGCGGTTTATGCGTCGCCGCTGGATCGCACCATGGAAACAGCACGCATTCTAGCGGGTCCCCATCAATTGGAAGTCAATCCGCGTGATGGCTTGCGTGAAATCTCCCATGGGCATTGGGAACAACTCACCCGCCATGAAGTGGAAGAGCAATTCCCCACCGAAGCCGCCGCCTGGGATGAAGATCCCTACACCTTTGCCCCAGAAGGAGGCGAAAGTGGCCTAGCCGTCACCGCCCGCGCTCTCCCTGCCCTGCTGGACATCGTGCGTCATCATGATGGGCAATCGGTGATTGTCGTTTCCCACAAAGCCACCATTCGCCTGCTGCTGAGTTCCTTGCTCGGCTTTGACCCGCGTCGCTATCGGGACAATCTGGATCAAGATCCCGCCGCCTTGAACATCGTGGACTTCAAAGACCCCGTGCGCGCACGTTTGATGCTTTTCAACGACACCTCCCACTACGCCGAAAGCACCCTCCAAAAACCCGATTTGGCAGAAGCCAGGCTCTCAAAATGGTGGACCCATTAAGCCTTCCTCAATCACACCTTCATCGTTTATTCTCATGAAAATCGCCATCGGTTCAGATCACGCCGGCTATCGTTATAAGCAGGCCATCATTGTGCATTTGCGCAAAGCAGGACACGAAGTCATGGACTTCGGCACGGATTCTGAGGCTTCGGTGGATTACCCCAAATTCATCCGCCCTGTGGCAGAAGCAGTGGCTGCGGGGAAATTTGATCGCGGCATCGTGCTTGGCGGATCTGGCAATGGTGAAGCCATCACGGCGAATCGTGTTAAAGGCATCCGCTGTGGTCTGTGCTGGAATCTCGAATCTGCCCGCCTAACCCGTCAGCACAATGATGCCAACGTGCTATCTCTTGGCGAGCGGATGATGGATCTGGATACTGCCCTTCAAATCGTGGACATCTTTCTCATCACCACCTTTGAAGGAGGTCGCCACTTGGCCCGTATTCAGCAACTAGACGAGTGATTCCCAGCATGACGCCTAACATTCTGCGTGAAACGGAAGAGTTTCTTCATGAGCAAATCCCGCTCACGCGAGCCATGGGGGTACAGGTGGAAAGTTATGATGGTCAGACCCTGGTCCTCACCGCGCCCCTGGAGCCGAACCACAATCATCTGGGCACCGCTTTCGGCGGCAGCCTGAGCGCCATCGCCACATTGACAGGTTACAGCTTACTCTGGCTGCTGCTTGGAGATCGTGAATCCCACATCGTCATTCGTGAAAGTTCCATCCGCTATCGTCATCCTGTTCGCAGCACCATCCGCGCACAATGCCAAAGCCCCAATGAAGACACTGTCTCGGCATTTAAAACTCAGTTTAGGCAAGTCGGAAAAGCCCGTCTAAAACTGCAAGTCTTCATCAAAAATGAACAACGAATCTGCGTGGAGTTTGAGGGTGAGTTTGTAGCACTAAAGTAAGCCTCGAATGTATTTAGGCTGTGTTTAAAGATTGGAGGGGATTCACCTGAGATGCCAAGGACTGCGCTTTAAATCAGATCTTCCAGGCATCACGCATAGGACGCAGCAGCAGGGCATTCGCAGCATCATCGTTAAAGGCTTCAGCTTTCGGATCAAACTTCAGCCCCTTTTTTAGTTTCGCTGAAATGGCTCCCATGTGGCAACTCGTGGC
>JAOZVT010001094.1 GCA_025869455.1 Prosthecobacter sp. | reverse complement strand
GCTTATTTAATATCTAAGCAATGATGGTTCGAGATATCACTTTAGGTTCAATCCTGGAATCCCTGCCGCTTGAGATATTCCGCCAAGGAAAACAAACGCAGTCGGACCCCTATCAGATTGGTTATCGCACAGTGCACCCTACAAAGCCGATAAAAATAAAATTTGCGCCGCTCAGATCAGTTACTGCTGAGGGGTTGAATATGTTAGCTGTGTTGCAACATAGTCTTCGAAGTTCGGACAAAAAATATGGCTTCTCTGTGGGCTTATCTGAGGATATAGAGGTGGCTCAATTTTTTAGGGTATTAGGCATCGATACAAGTCAATTGATATGGGCAACTGAAGGGATTCAGCCTCTCGTTAACCGCTCACCGCAATTCTGGAGTTGCGGACCATTTTTATGCCCCATTACATCAGAGCAACAAGTGTTGGAGAGTGCCCGAGGTTCAGCAGAAAGTATTATTATCGCAGCCTCTGAGTGGGATGATGCCGAAATGCGTGGGGAATTACATGACTCTATTCAAAGATTAGTCCTTGAAAGTCTGTTTAACATCTATGAACATGCGTATCCCACTACCCGTCATAATAGAGAGGCTTTTGCAACAATTATCGTTCAGCCCGCTTCTCGAATATTAGCCGATCGAAAATTAATCGCAAAAGAAGAATTTGATTGGTTGGATTCGCAGCATAACAAGCTGTGCATTGAAATTGCAATTAGTGATATAGGCCGAGGAGTGCCCAGGACACTTTGGCAATGGGTTAATAGACGTGATCCAGGGATATTTGATAAACTAAAAATGGCAAATCCTGGTTCGAATGTCTATGCCCAATGCAGGTCCAAAGTTCATGAGTCAATTCTTGTCTATGCTTTCGAACATGAATCGTCGCAAAAATCAGCGAAGCAATTTGCCGATCATTATCATGAGGTGAATTGGAGAGGATTATACCGTAGCAGGCAACAGGTTGCGAAATCGGAAGGTATGATCTCAATAACCTCCGGAAAGGGGAGGGTGGGATTCTGCGCTATAGGAAACGAGAAGGTCTTTTTCTCAAAGAGCATCTCAGGGAAAATTGAAATGCCTGGCACAACGCTTACTATTCGTTTACCAGTTTCATCGACTAGAAAAACTCGTGTTGTCGGAATTAGGGATCTAACCTTGGTAGAAAGATCGCAGGCTATAATATTGGATCCTAATATAAGGCCATTCAACCATATCATAAGTCCAAATACATTTCCAGGAGTTAAATTCTCAAAGGACGACATTAGAGATAATATTCTTGGTATAGCATTGCCGTTTACTAAACTGAGCTCAGAACATCATTTATTGCAGGACCAAGTTGCGAGTATTCCTCTAGCTAAATTGTTTGAGGCTCTCAGCCTGGTTCCGCCACATGTTGTTCCTATTCTATTTTTTTCTAATGCTGAAGCCGCGATTTTCAGGGCAGTCTCTCAACGTTGGTCGCCGCTCACGGGTTACCCCCGATTATGGGCTGTTTGGAATTCAGAACGTAAACAGCTCTTGTGGAGACTGGCTGGAGTTTACTGTCAAGAAGCTGAAGAAATGCTCGTGGCACTAGAACATACAGGTCATTACAAAATAACGCCTAATGCCTCTAAATATGTAATAGAAACCGCTCGCGAATTGAGCATAAACTATGCATCATTTATTCAATATAACGAAACTGATGGAAAGCTAAAGATAATTAAATTTTCCGCCACAGTATCGGAGCGTAGCATTAAATCGGCTTTTGACCTAGCTTTTCGCATATACTGGTCGATGGTAGAAGAGGATGTAGTGCGGAAAGGCCCCGTTCTTGTCCCATCAGGAGAACGTGTTGCAAATTATATTTGCGTCTTGTATTTGATAGAAGGTTCAGCGCTACTAGCTAGCACATTGAGTGAAAAATTGAGGGCAATAATAAGAGATGGAAATGTCGTGGCTGATAACCACGGAAGCGAATTTATCGCACAATTACTCCTTCAGCAAAGGGGAGAAACTCACCCAATTCGACGAGGGGATTCAGTAGATCTGGCGATAGGTAGCAAATTATTTATATTTACGGATGCTATTTATAATGTTGGGGCGTTGACACAAATGATCAATGACTTGGCTGGTAAAGGGTATAAAATAGGTCGACTTATATGTATTGTGGATGTGCGGAATAAAAAGGATTATAATAAGTTGGCTGGAATCCCAGTGACGAGTTTGGTCGATCTACCTTATTTTAATATTGCCGAATTAGACAGTGCAGAAATGAGTACCATGGATGTGCAGGTAGATCGGTTAACACACGTTCCAGTTGAAACTGAGGCATCTACTTTTAGCGATATAGCATGCACGTCGGAAGCTCAAAAACTGTTCTTCGGACATTCTATCTTTACTCACGGCTTTCATTTCCTCGGTCAGCGGTTACACACCATTTCGGCTCCGGCATCTAAGCTTCTTAATTCATATCTTGATGAATCACTGGAATGCCTGGCTGAAAGAATGAGGCCATTTTTAAAGAAGCACTGCCTTCCGAGCACTCATGTCTGTTTCTTTTTTCGTAAATCCAGTCAACTTGGTAAAGTTATAGGAAGATTGCATGATGTTTTGGTGGAAAAAGAGTTGGTTGCATTGTCCAAGACGTTCCAAGTTTCACTCCCTACAAAAACTCTAGGATCTAAAGCGATTTTTACACACCCAGATTTACCTCTATATCATAATTGTTGTTCTGTGGAAGTAGGTCAACTTAATTTATTACCGGGAGTTGAAACCGCATCGCTTAATGCTGGCAATTTTCTGGCTATATTCGTGGATGATGCCGCCGTTAGCGGAAAGGCATTACGCAATTTCTTGTATCGGGTCAGTTCAGAACATCAAAAGCCGAAAGCTGTTCTAGGCCTACTCCTGGTAAACCGATTAAGTCCCGTAG